>VXNE01000456.1 GCA_009840715.1 Gammaproteobacteria bacterium | reverse complement strand
TGTGCTATCGCGGGGGTTTGGGGGGCGTTGGCTAGCCCGGTGCCCGTGGGCGCGGTAATGCCGCGCGCGCGGGCGAGAGTCGTCAGCAAGTCGGCGTATTCCGTGCAGTCGCCACGCCGGCTGCGCACGGTTTCGGCAACGGTCTGCACACCTTCGACTTCCGCGTACTCGACATACGCGTGCACGAAGTCGACCAGCGCATCCACCTGTTCGTGCGGCGACTCCATGCCGAGCATCGCCCGGTCCGCGAGACGGCGCATGGCCGGGTCGCTCGCGGGGAGCGACGGGGTGGCCCGGGACCACTCGGACGCCTCGCCGGACTCGACGGTACGGTCGGCGCCACCGCCGGCCACGAGGATCCAGCCTGCATCGCCGTCCGGCGACAGCGCCGGCCAACTCCCGAAGTCGGCGTCTGGTTCCGTGTCTCCTTCCGCATGAACGCGCAAAGTGAGCTGCGTCAGGGCGTGTGGGGTCGTGAGCGGGACGTCCACCGGCCCCGCGTGACGCTCCTGAAGGTCCGCGGGCGGCGCCTCGCGCCACGCCGACGCCTCGTCGGCGCCGGCCACGCGTTTCATCGAAAAGACGCCCGCGAGGTCGAACGAGAGCGGGACGAGACCCGCGTCGAGCTGGACCTCGGTGTGGCCGGCGGCGGACGCCTGGCGGAGTCGGTACCCGGTCGCGTTGCGCTCCACCACCTGCCAGATCTCGCGCTCGATGCGGAGTTCGGCGAGATCGAGCGATCGCGTGAGGGCTCGCGCCCGGGGGCCGCGTTCTCGACTCAGCCAGGCCTCCAGCATCACGTAGTCGGATAGCCGGTAGTCCCAGTCGAGCGGAGATCGCCGCCCGTCGACCACCGCTTCGAGCACTTCGCCGCGGCGCTCGAGCGCGGTGTGCACCGATGTCTCTCCGCTAGCGAACTGATGGGTGGCGGCCTGCAGCCGATGGTCAGGCGCGGCGTCGAAATCCATCGTGTCGACGATGTGCACTTCCGCGCCCGACCCGAGGCGGAACCGGAGTTCCGTCTCGAAGCGGTAGCCCTCCCGGCCGCGCTTTCCGCGAGAGACGAACGCGCCGACCGGATCGCCGTGGAGGGTGACCCGGTACCAGCGCTCTCCGAGCAACCCTGCGGCGGCCCGTTCCACGGGGGAGTCCCGGGTTCCCCACAGGACAGCGAGTACGGCGAGCGCCGTGATGCCCAGGAAGGCGAAGGCGCGGAGCGAAGGGCGCATTCGAGCGATTGTACTCGGGGGTGAGGTTTGCCTCGGACGACGAATTCAGACCAGCAGCTTCTCGCTGCGGAAGCGCCTTACGGCGCCCCAGGTACACAAGGCGCCGATCGCGATCGTGCAGACCGCCGATACGAGCAGGTGCGTGGGCTCGATCGCGTGCCCCTTGATCACGGACGTCACCAGCAGGTGCTGCGACAACGACGGTACGGGCATCAGGGGCAGGGACGGCTGCACGGGGTTGAAGATGGAGAAGAGGACCGGCAGCGGCGGGACGGTCATCGCGATGCTGGTGTAGGTCTGGGCTTCGCGGAAGCTCTTGGTGAACGAGGCGACGAACGTCATCAGGCCTGCGCCGAGCACCGCGAACGGCACGACCGTCGTGAAGATCAGCAGGCAGACCCATGGCGACAGGTTCGTGGCCATCCCGATCTTCGCGAGCGGCATGAACTGGACGGCGATGCCGAAAGCCGTGACCGCGAGCGCCAGCGACACCGCCATGAAGACGATCGCGGTGGCGACCTTCCCGAGTACCAGGTCGCGGCGGCGCACGGGCAGCGTCAGCAGGGGCTCGAGGGATCCCCGTTCGCGCTCGCCGGCCGTCGTGTCGATCGCGACCTGGAAGCCGCCCAGCAGCATGGCGAAAAGCAGGAAGTAGGTCATCATGCCGAGCAGGAGCACGGAGCGGCCGGACGGGGTCGAGACGTCGTCCGTCAGGACCGCGAAGGGACGCGCCAGGTTCGGGTCGATGCCTCGTAGTTGCAGCCGCTGCATGCCGATGGTCGTGCCGTATTCCCCGAGGGCCGCCCTGAGGCGCTGCCGGGGGACCTGCGCGCTCGCGTTTGCCTGGTCGACGACGAGCCACAGTCGGGCAGGAGTACCGTCGCCGAGCGCTTCGCCGAAGCCCTCGTCGATCAGCAGTCCGACCTTCTCGTCGCCGGCGCGCACCGCATCGCGCAGGGCGTCGGCGTTCTCGAAACGCTGCGCGTCCACGTCGATGAGCCGCTGGCCCAGATGGGCGATCAGGTTGGGGGCCCGGTCGGCGCCAACGACGGGAATCTCGACGGGCTCGGAAGACTCATCGACCCCGAGATTGACGGAGAAGCCGACGACCACGGCAAACAGCACGGGCCCGAACAGGGGTCCGAACAACAGTGCAGAGGCCAGCGCCCCCCGGTGCCGGGCGGGGGGGGGCGACAGCGTGGCGGAGACGCGGAGGGCGTACTTCAACGGGCGGTCTCGCGATCGGCCCCTATGGCGTGGACGAACGCATCCTCGAGGTCGGCCCGCCCGGTCGCCGCGCGGATCTCGTCGGGAGTGCCGGCCGCCACGACGGCACCTTGGGACAGGATGACAATGCGG
>VXNE01000314.1 GCA_009840715.1 Gammaproteobacteria bacterium | reverse complement strand
TGACCGAAGCGTCCGTACCCGACCGCTGCGGGGCGTGCCGGGCCTGTCTCAAGGTCTGTCCGACCGACGCGCTGGTCGGGCCCCGACAACTCGATGCCCGGCGCTGCATCTCCTATCTGACCATCGAGAGCAAGGGGACCATTCCCCCTGAACTGCGGGAGGCGGTCGGGAACCGCATCTTCGGC
Source organism: Gammaproteobacteria bacterium (assembly GCA_009840715.1). GTDB lineage: Bacteria > Pseudomonadota > Gammaproteobacteria > Pseudomonadales > Azotimanducaceae > VXNE01. The sequence continues at coordinate 2,409 of VXNE01000314.1, read as the reverse complement.
TGCGACGACTGCCAGGTCGTCTGTCCCTGGAACCGCTACGCGAGGAAGTCCGCCGAAGCCGACTTCGCGCCGCGGCACGGCCTGGACAGCGCCCGCATCGCCGATCTCCTCGCCTGGGACGAAGCGACTTTCCTGGCGCGTACGGAGGGCATGGCGCTCCGGCGCATCGACTACCGGCAGTGGGTGAGGAACCTTGCCGTGGCCGCGGGCAACGCGGTGCGTAGTCCCGAACTCGTGGCCCGGCTCCAGGTGCGTCGCGCCGATGCGGACGACATGGTCCGCGAACACATCGACTGGGCGCTGACGCGGCTCGAGGACGCGGCCGCGCGGTGAGCAACGCCGGTACCGCGTGGTGGCGCGTCACCGCAGGAAGTGCTTCCGGTAGAAGCGCAGCTCGTCGATAGACTCGCGGATATCGTCGAGGGCCACGTGCGTACTCGACTTGACCACCCGGTCCGCCAGGTCCGGCCGCCACAGGCGCGCCAACTGCTTGACGCTCGACACGTCGATGTTGCGGTAGTGCAGGTAGCCTTCGAGGGTCGGCATGTAGCGGGCCAGGAAACGGCGGTCCTGCCAGATGGAGTTGCCGCAGAGCGGCGACTCGCCCTCGCCGACGTAGCCCTCGACGAAGGACAGGGTCTGTGCCTCCGCCTCCACCAACGGCACGCCTTCGCGGCGCACCCGTTCGAGCAGGCCGGACGCCGTATGGTGCGTGACGTTCCATTCGTCCATGCCGGCGAGGGTCGACTCCGGCTGGGCGATGGCCAGGCTGGGGCCTTCGCCGACGACATCCAGCTCCGCGTCCGTGACCAAGGTCGCGATCTCGAGGATGCCGTCCACCTCGACGTCGAGGCCCGTCATCTCGAGGTCCATCCAGACAAGATGCGTCGTCATTGCAAGCGCCCTCTTGTCGCGGCCGGCCCACGCAGGCAATCGCGAGGGACAGCATATATCATCCGCCCGCCACGACCCCACGCGGGGCAGCGACGTGACCACCCCGGCGACCATATCCCCTACCGCGCTCCACGACCGCATGCAGGCCGAAGACCTGCTCGTAATGCAGGTGACGTCACCCCAGGTCTACGCCCAGGCACACCTTCCGGGAGCCGTACACGTCGCACCCGCCGACCTGATCGGGGGCGAGCCTCCCGCCGTGGGCAGGCTACCGCCGCGCGACGCGCTGCTCGCCCTGTTCCGCCGGGTCGGGCTCACCGCGGACCGCACCGTGGTGACCTGCGACGACGAGGGCGGCGGCTGGGCCGGCCGCCTCGCCTGGACCCTCGACGTGATCGGGCACACCGACTGGCGTTATCTCGACGGCGGGATGCACGCGTGGGCCGCGGCGGGCCTGCCGTTTTCCGACGCGCCGGTCGAGCCGATCCCCTCTGCCATCGACTTCGACCTGGACCCGCGGCCGGTCGCCGAGTTGAAAGACGTCCTCGAAGCGCTCGACATGCCGGATACGGTGATCTGGGACTGCCGCAGCGCGGAGGAGTACGCCGGTCTGAAGAGGACCGCCGCGCGTAACGGGCACATCCCGGGCGCCGTGCACCTCGACTGGCTCGACCTCATGGACCGGGAACGCGGCTTGGCCCTGGCCGGGAACCTCGAAGTGCGGCTGGCGGCCCGGGGCATCACCCGGGACCGCGACGTGATCACCCACTGCCAGACCCACCATCGCTCCGGGCTCACCTACATGGCCGCGCGACTGCTCGGCTTTCCGCGGATTCGGGCCTATCACGGGTCGTGGTCCGAGTGGGGCAACCGCACGGACACGCCGGTCGAACGTTGAACGCCTTCGCGGCGCTCCAGTACGCCCTGCCGAAGGAGGCGATTTCCCGCGTCGCCGGTTGGGCGGCGCGCTCCGAGAACCGCCTGGTGGCGAGGTCGCTTGTCCGCGCGTTCGCGCACCACTACCGGGTCGACATGGACGAAGCCGCGAACCCGCGCCTCGACGGCTACCGTTCCTTCAACGCGTTCTTCACGCGAGCCCTCCGGGCGGACGCGCGTCCGATGCCCGCCGCGCCCGATGCCGTCGTGAGCCCCGCGGACGGCTACCTCAGCCAGTTCGGCCGCATCGCCGACGGCCGCATCCTGCAGGCGAAAGGCCGGGACTTCTCCGCGTCGAGCCTGTTGGCGGACCCCACGCTGGCGGAACTCTGCAACGGAGGCGCCTTCTTCACGATCTACCTCTCCCCACGGGACTACCACCGCGTTCATGCCCCCGCCGCCGCGACGCTCCAGCGGACGATCGAAGTTCCGGGCCGCCTCTTCTCCGTCAACGACCGTACCGCCGCCGCCGTCCCCGGACTCTTCGCGCGCAACGAGCGGCTCGTCTGCGTGTTCGACGAGTTCGTCCTCGTACTCGTCGGCGCCCTGATCGTGGCGAGCATCGAGACCGTCTGGGAG
>VXNE01000260.1 GCA_009840715.1 Gammaproteobacteria bacterium | reverse complement strand
CGCGAGCCCCCTCGTGCAGTTCGTGATGGTGATCCTCGCGCTCGCGTCCGTCATCTCCTGGATGATGATCTTCCAGCGCTGGTTCGCCCTGAACCGCGTACGGCGCCAGATGGACGACTTCGAGGAAGAGTTCTGGTCCGGCGTGGACCTGCGGGAACTCTACGGCGAACTCGAGGAAGAGGAACACCTGAACGGCAGCGAGACGGTGTTCCAGTCCGGCTTCCGCGAGTTCCTGCGGCTGTCGGAGCAGGCCGGCGCCGAGCCGGACGCGGTGATGCAGGGGGTGCAGCGCGCGATGCGCGTCGCGCTGACCCGCGAGGAGGAGTCCCTCGAGCGGCACCTCGCATTCCTCGCGACCGTGGGCTCCACGAGTCCCTACGTGGGCCTCTTCGGTACGGTCTGGGGCATCATGAACGCGTTCCGGAACCTCGCGAATATGAGCCAGGCGACGCTGGCATCGGTGGCGCCGGGCATCTCCGAGGCGCTCATCGCCACGGCGATGGGGCTGTTCGCGGCCATCCCCGCGGTGATCGGGTACAACCGTTTCTCGGCGCGGGTGGAAGTGCTGATGAAACGCTACGAGGCGTTCGCCGACGAGCTGACGAGTATCCTGTACCGCGCATCGCACAAGACCTGACCGAGGACCGCCCGGAACCCCATGGCCGTTCGCCGCAAACCGATGTCCGAGATCAACGTCGTGCCGTACATCGACGTGATGCTCGTGCTGCTGGTGATCTTCATGGCCACGGCGCCGCTGTTCACCCAGGGCGTCGAGGTGGACCTGCCGCAGGCGCCGTCGGAGCCGCTGCCGGACGACGATGACGACCCGCTGGTGGTCAGCGTGAAGCGCGACGGCGCGATCTTCCTCAACATCGGCATGCGGCGGGACGACGAGCAGGGCCGCCGCGTCACGATCTTCTCCCTCGAGGACCAGGCCACGCGCGTGATCGGCGCGCGACCCACGGTGCCCGTCTACGTCCGGGCCGACCGGGAAATCGAATACGGCGAGGTGGTCAAGGTCATGACGGTGCTGCAGAAGGCCGGCGCCGAGAGCGTCGGGCTCATCACCGACCCGCCGGACCTGTCGGGCTGACCCTGATGCTCCGCGACTACCCCGTCCCCCTCGTCCTGGCCCTGCTCCTGCACACGGGCGCGGCCTTGATGCTCGTGCGCGGCTGGACGCCCGAGAACGACGATGCCCTGGTCATCCGGCCCGACATCGTCAACGCCAGGCTCATCGTCCTCGAACCCCCGAAGCCCAGGGCGACCCGACGGCTGCCGGCGCCGCAACCGGCCGCGGCGCCCCCGGCCCCGACGCAGGCCGCCCCGCAACCCGCGCCGCCGAAAGTGGAACCCGCGGACCGGGCACGCGAGACACGCGACGCCGCGCGAGCCCGGGCGGCAGCCGCACGGCGGGAGCGCCTCGAGAAGCTCGCCGAGACGGCCTTCAAGGATGCCCTCGACCGCGAGGGGATCGAGTTGGCCAGCAATGCGCAGACGGACGCGGCCCTCTCGTACATCGGGGGCATCTACGAGGCCGTCGTGCGAAACTGGTCGCGCCCGCCTTCGGCCCGCAACGACATGGAGGCCGAGTTGCTGGTCGAGCTGATTCCGACCGGGGAGGTCGTGTCGGTGACCCTGGTCTCCTCCAGCGGTAACACGGCGTTCGACCGGTCCGCGGAGGCGGCGGTCCGCAAGGCGCGGCGGTTCCAGGTGCCGGAGGACATCGGGCTCTTCGAGTCCCGCTTCCGGCAGTTCACGCTGCTGTTCAAACCGGAGGACCTGTTACGTTGACCGCGCACCGTGTTCTTGCCCTCGCCGCGGCCCTGGCCGTCGCCTGGCCGGCGGCCGGCGCCGGCGAGAAGATCATCATCGACCAGGGGTACGACAACCAGACCCGGATCGCCGTGGTGCCTTTCGGGACCCCGGATGACGATGACGCGGGAATCGCCCCGGTCGTGTCGTTCGACCTCGCGAGGAGCGGCCAGTTCGACCCGCTGCCTCCGGAGAACATGCTGTCCCTGCCCACGCGCCCCGAGGAGGTGTTCTTCCGGGACTGGCGCGTGCTCGGCGTGGAGTACGTCGTGGTCGGCCAGATGTGGGAACTGGGGGAAGGCGAACTGGTGACGGCCTACCACCTCCTCGACGTGTTCAACGAGCGCGAACTGCTTTCGGGACGCCTCGCCGCGCCGGCCGCCAAGCGCCGGGACATCGCCCACCGCATCTCCGACGAAGTGTTCGAGCAGATCACCGGCATCCCCGGGGCCTTCTCGACCCGGATCATCTACGTCCTGGCACTCGACGCGGGTACCCCCTACGCGCGCTACCGGCTGGAACTCGCCGACTCGGACGGCGAGCGGGCGCGCACGCTGTTCGACTCGGACCAGCCCCTGTTGTCCGCAAGCTGGTCTCCCGACGCGAAGCGCGTCGCGTACGTGTCCTTCGAGAGCGGACGCCAGGCGGTGGTCATCCAGGATCTCGTCACCGGCGAGCGCACGCGCGTCGCCGAGTACCGCGGTCTCAACGGCGCACCCGTCTTCTCGCCGGACGGCAACCGGCTCGCGCTGGTCCTGTCCCGCGACGGCAACCCCGAGA
>VXNE01000269.1 GCA_009840715.1 Gammaproteobacteria bacterium | reverse complement strand
GACCTGTCGTTCTGGATCGCGGACATCAGCGAGGACCTCGGCGTAACGATCATCATGGTGGAGCACGACATGAACCTCGTGACCCGCATGTCCGACCGCGTGCTCGCGATGGCCGACGGGTTGGAACTGGCGGTGGGCGAGCCCCGCGAGATCCAGGAGCACCCGGCGGTGCTGCGCGCCTACCTCGGAGACTGACTTGTGACCGCCGCCGAACCGACGCCCGTCCTCGAACTGCGCAACATCGAGACCTACTACGGTCCGGTGATGGCGATCCGCGGGGTGAGCCTGAAGGTGTTCGATCGGCAGATCGTTGCCGTGCTCGGCGCGAACGGCGCCGGCAAGACCACGGTGCTGAAGACGATCTGCGGCGCGATGGACCCGCGCAAGGGGACCGTGGCCTTTCGCGGCGAGGACATCACCAACCGGGACCCGGACCGGGTGGCGCGCCTCGGCGTCGGGCACGTCCCCGAGGGGCGCGAGGTGTTCCCGTTCCTGAACGTCGACGAGAACCTCCGGATGGGGGCGTACAGCCGACGTGACGGGGAGATCGCCGAGGACTTGGAGATGGTCTACGGCTACTTCCCGCCGCTCGCGGAACGCCGGAAGCTCGAGGCGGGGTTCCTCTCGGGGGGCCAGCAGCAGATGCTGGCGATCGGGCGCGCGCTGATGCTGCGCCCGGCCGTGATGCTGCTCGACGAACCGTCGCTCGGGCTGTCGCCGCGCCTCGTGCACGACATCGCCGAGATCATCCGCCGTCTCAACGACGAGCGGGGCGTGACGATGCTCCTCGTCGAGCAGAACGCGAAGATGGCGCTCGACATCGCGGACTACGGCTACGTGATGGAAGTGGGTCGCGTGGTGATGGAAGATACGGCCGAGCGGCTGAGCGACGCCACGGACATCAAGGAGTTCTACCTCGGCATGAAGGACGAAGGCGTGCGCGGCCGGCGGCGTTGGAAGGTGCGCAAGACATGGCGTTGACGGCGAGCCCGGACGCTCTGACGAGCGTGGCGGGGTGCTCCACGATCCCCGAGCTCTTCTGGAAGCGGGTCACCGAGCGGGGCGACAAGGTCGCGATCCGCGAGAAGGACTTCGGCATCTGGAACGAGTACACCTGGGCCGACTACGGGGAGCAGGCGCGGCTGGCCGGGCTCGGTCTGAAGGCGCTGGGCCTGAAGCGCGGCGACGTGGTCTCCGTCGCCTCCGAAGTCAACAAGGAGTGGATGTTCGCGGACCTCGGCGGCATCTGCGTGGGGGGCGTGACCAACGGTGTCTACCCGACGGACGCCCCGAACCAGGTCGAGTACCTCATCAACGACAGCGGTACCCGCTACTACTTCGCGGAGGACGAGGAGCAGCTCGACAAGGTGCTCGAGGTGCGCGAGCGCACGTCGACGCTGGAGAAGGTCGTCATCTTCGACATGGAGGGCCTGCGGCACCTCGACGACGACCTGTGCATGAGCTTCGAGGCGTTGCTGGAACTGGGGCGCGAGTACGGCGAGCGGCATCCGGAGGTCTGGGAACGGGAGATCGGCCAGGCGCGCCCGGAAGACCTGATGATCCTGACCTACACGTCGGGCACCACCGGCCCGCCGAAGGGCGCGATGATCACGCAGTGCAACATGCTGTACTCGATGAACACGCTGCAGCGCTGCTACGGCATCCACGACACGGACGAGCAACTGGGGTTCCTGCCCCTCGCCCATGTCGCCGGTCGCATGTTCTACACGTTCGCGGTCCTCGAGTCGTGCTCGGTGGTGAACCTGGTGGAGGAACTCGAGACGGCGGTCACGGACCAGCAGGAGGTCGCCCCCACCATCCACTTCGCCGTGCCGCGCGTCTGGGAGAAGCAGTTCTCGACCGTCGCGATCAAGCTCAAGGAGGCCACGGCGCTCGGGCGCCTCGCCTACCGGCTGGCTCTCGCGGTCGGCGAGCGGCGCGCGGCGTGCCTGAAGGCCGGCGCCCGCGTCCCGGTCCCCGTGACGGCGGCCTTCTTCTTCGCTGACCTGCTCGTGCTCAAGAACATCCGCCGGATGCTCGGCATCGACGACTGCCGCTGGCTGTCGACCGCCGCGGCCCCAATCGCCCCGGACCTCATCGACTGGTACTGGGCGCTCGGCAAGCCGATGTACGAGGTGTACGGGCAGACCGAGTGCAGCGGCCTGGCGACGGCCAACCTGGCGGGCGACTTCCGCATCGGCAGCGTCGGCAAATCCGTGGGCGGTACCGAGGTGGCGCTCTCGGAGGAGAACGAGATCCTCATCCGTTCGCCGGGCGTCATCGCCGGGTACTGGAACAAGCCCGAGAAGACGGCGGACACGATTCGCCAGGGCTGGCTCCACTCCGGCGACGTGGGCCGCATCGACGACGACGGTTTCGTCTACATCGTCGACCGCATGAAGGACATCATCATCACCGCGGGCGGCAAGAACATCACGCCGAGCGAGATCGAGAACCAGCTCAAATTCTCCCCCTACATCACGGACGCCGTCGTCGTCGGCGACCGCAGGCCGTACCTGACCTGCCTCGTGATGATCGACCACGAGAACGTCACCAAGTACGCCCAGGACAACGACGTGCCCTTCACCAACTACACTAGCCTGTGC
>VXNE01000558.1 GCA_009840715.1 Gammaproteobacteria bacterium | reverse complement strand
CCTGCGCGACGCGCTCAAGACCGGGCTCGAGTTCGAAGCGCGCATCGGCGTCAACCCGTACCGGCTCGGGGTGGTGGCCGCGAGCGACAGCCACGTCTCCGGCGGGTCGTACGAGGAAGACCGCTACTTCTCAAACCGGACCAATACCCCGCAAGCCCGCGGCTCTGCCGACACCGCGGAACAGGGCTCGTGGGAGGGGTACTGGACGCCGCGCGTGGCCACTCACGGCACCGGCGGGCTCGCCGGGGTCTGGGCCGAGTCGAACACGCGCGCGTCGATCTACGACGCGATGCGGCGGCGCGAGTCGTTCGGCACGTCCGGGCCGCGGATCCGGGTACGGATGTTCGCCGGATTCGGACTGGCCGACGCGCTCGCGGACGCCGACGACCGCGTCGCGGCGGCGTATCGCCATGGCGTCCCGATGGGAGGCATGTTGCCGGCCGAGGCGGAAGACGCACCCGATCTCCTCGTCCAGGCCATGCGTGATCCGCTCTCGGGCTGGCTGCAGCGGCTGCAGGTCGTCAAGGGCTGGCTGGAGGACAGCGAAGCGCGCGAGCGGGTGTTCGACGTGGCCTGCTCGGACGGCCTGGCGCCGGACCCCGACACGCACCGCTGCCCGGACAACGGCGCCCGGGTGAACCTCACCGACTGTTCGGTCACCAGGGACCGGGGAGCCACCGCGCTGGAAGCGGTCTGGACCGATCCCTCCTTCGACTCGGGGCAGCGCGCGTTCTACTACGCGCGGGTGCTAGAGAACCCGAGTTGCCGCTGGTCGACCTGGGATGCGCTGCGGCTCGGTATAGAGCCGAATCCCGACCTGCCCGCGACGATCCAGGAACGGGCCTGGGGCTCGTCCGTCTGGTACACGCCGGCGGGTTGATCGGTCCGGCGTCCGCGCCGGCCCCGGAGCGTTTTCAGTCTTCGGCTCCGGCGCTGTTCACCACGCCGTGGGGCACGTGTCCGGCCGCCGTGTGCGCACTCGCCCCTTCGCAGTTCTGCAGCCGGTCGTCGAAGAACACGTCCGCCCCGAAGGCGCGCAGGAACGCGGCCTTGTCGCGGCCGCCCAGGAACAGGCTCTCGTCGAGGCGGATGTCCCACGCCCGCAGCGTCTTGATCACGCGTTCGTGGGCCGGGGCCTCGCGGGCGGTGATGAGGGCGGTGCGGATGGGGCAGCTGTCCTCCCGAAACTCGCGCTGGAGGGCGTGCAGCCCGCCGAGGAACGCCTTGAACGGTCCGCCCGCCAGCAGCTCGTCGGCCGCCGCGGCCTCGCTCTCCCCGAACGCCTTGGCGCCGGCCTCCTGGAACACCCGCTCCGCCTGGTCGGAGAACACCACGGCGTCCCCGTCGAAGGCGATGCGGAGCTCCTCGGACGCGTTGGCGCCGCGCGGCGCCCCGAGGAGCGTCGCCGCCGCCGCGCCGTTCTCGAGGGCGCGCGCCACGTCTTCCGGTTCCGTCGACAGGAACAGGTCGCAGTCGAAGGCGCGCACATACCGGTAAGGACTCGAGCCGCCGCTGAACGCCGCCCGGGTGATGTCGAGTTGGTGTTCGCGAATGGAGTTGAAGATCCTCAAGCCCGTGTCGGCGGTGTTGCGCGACAGCAGGATGACCTCGACGGCCGCCCGGTCAAGCAGCTTGTTGATGTTGAGGAGCTTGCGGACGAAGGGGAATGCGTCGCCGGGCTCAAGGGGTACGTTCTCCCGCTCGATCTGGTACTGGCGGTATGCCTCGAGGCCCTGCTCCTCGTAGACGCCGTTGCTCTCGTCGAGATCGAACAGGGCGCGTGAAGAGATGGCGACGGTGAGGGACTGCCTCGGGGTCACGCATCCAGGTCCGGAATGAGTTCGCTCTCCAGGCGGCTGATCATGTCCTTGAGGCGCAGCTTGCGCTTCTTGAGCCGCTGGATCTTCATGAGGTCATGGTGACGACTCTCAATCAGATACTGAATGACCTCGTCCAGATCCCGGTGCTCGACCCTGAGCTCCTCCAGCCACTTTACCGTGTCGGCTTCTTCCAAATCGACGGTTTCCAAGATCGATCGCTCGTTGGCATGATAGGACCGTTCTGGCGCGCTGTCCCCCTTTCGTGACGAAATCGCCGAAAAAAATCACGCGGGCTCCAGCGGCGGGGAGCGCGGTCGACCGCTTCCTGGCCGAGGCACGTTCCGCCCAGCCCCCGGCGCCGGGACGGACGCAGCGCCTGATCTTCGCGATGGACGCCACGGCGAGCCGCGCGCCGACCTGGGACCTCGCATGCTCGCTGCACGCGGAGCTCTTCGGCGCGGCCCGCGACAGCGGGAACCTGGCCGTGCAGCTCGTCTACTTCCGCGGGCTCGCGGACTTCCATCACTCGACCTGGAACGCCACGCCGGACGCGCTCCTCGGGACCATGCTCGGCGTGCGCTGCCTTGGCGGACGCACCCAGGTCGTGCGCGTCATCGAACATGCCGAACGCGAGGCGGCCCAGACGCCCGTACGCGCGCTCGTGCTGGTCGGCGACAGCTTCGAGGAGGACCCGTCGGCGGCCGCGGCCCCCGCGGGCCGCCTCGCTCTCTTCGGGCGGCGGATGTTGCGGTTCGAGGAAGGCTCCGACCCAACCGCCGCCCGCGTG
>VXNE01000373.1:1138-2611 GCA_009840715.1 Gammaproteobacteria bacterium | reverse complement strand
CTTCGAGTTCCCCGCGCTCCACGGCGATGGGTCACTCGAGCCCGGCGTCGCCGAGAGCATCACGCCCAACGGGGACGCCACCGTCTGGACGCTCACCCTCCGTGAGGGCCTTCGCTTCCACGACGGCAGCCCCGTACGGGCGCAGGACGTCGTCGCGTCCATCGCCTACATGGGCAACTTCGAGACGAGCCCCACCTACGCCCTCGGGTGGATCGACGTGGACTGGGCCAACCTCCGCGCCATCGACGATCGCACCGTGGAAATCCCGCTCCTGCGCCCCCGCGCCGACTACCTGGAGTCGGTCTTCGCCGTCTTCCTCCCCATCATCAAGGAGGGGGCCCCGGACTTCATGGTCCCCGTCGGCTCCGGCCCCTACCAGGTCGAGTCGAACGACGGCGCCGATGGGGTGGTGGTCGTGCGGAACGACGACTGGTGGGAATTCAAGCCCGCGGTTGAGCGCGTCATCACGGTCCCCATCAACGACCCGGGGGCGCGCATCAACGCGCTCAAGTCGGGCGAAATCGACATCGCCTACCAGCTCCCGCCCGCCGTCGTGCGCGCGGAGGAGGGCAACGACGACATCACCATCATCCGGTCCTCGCTGGGCGCCGCCGCGATGATCTTCTCCATGAACACCTCCCTGCCGCCGTTCGACAACCCGGAGGTGCGTGAGGCCGTGCGGCTGTCGGTCGACCGCCAGACCATGATCAACTCCGTGCTGCTCGGTCAGGGCCAGCTCGGCAACGACCTGGTGGGACTGGGCTTCCCCGGGTACAACGACCAGCTCCCCCAGCGCACGCACGATCTGGAGCGGGCGCAGGCCCTGTTCGCGGCCAACGGCATCTCCGAACTCGACATCGTCGCCTCCGACATCGCACCCGGCCTGGTGGCCTCGGCGGAGGTCCTCGCGGCCCAGCTCGCGACCATCGGCGTCACCCTCAACATCGACGAACTGCCGGCCGATGCCTTCTTCGCGGACATCCCGCGACTGCTGAGCACGCCCTTCATGACGATGTACTTCTCCAACCGCCCGGCTGCCGTCCACCTGCCCCAGTTCGTTGGCAGCACGGCAGTGGTCAACGTGACCGCCTTCGCCGCGCCGGAGTTCGACGCGGCCATGCTGGCGGCGCAGAGCACCGCCGACGCGGAGGCGCGGCTGCAGCACCTGCTGGAGGCCCAGGCCATCGAGTGGGAACAGGGCGGCACGATCGTCTGGGGCTTCTCGCCCATGATCCTCGCGCACTCGCCCAAGGTGGAGAACGTGAAGGTCATCAGCGACGGCCTCATCGAGTTTGAGGACCTCGTGCTTCGCGCCTGAGCCGTCCAAGGAACGGTCCCCATGAGCAGTGGCCTGACCTACGCCGCGATGAGGATGGCCTCTGCCATCGCGACGCTCCTGGTGGTCAGCGTCATCCTCTTCGCGGCGGTGGACCTGCTCCCGGGCGACCCCGCCCAGCAGATGCTCGGGGTGAA
>VXNE01000373.1:0-1128 GCA_009840715.1 Gammaproteobacteria bacterium | reverse complement strand
GCTCAACCTCGACGACCCCGCGCCCCTCCGCGACGGGCGCGGGATGGTGTCGACGCTGCAAGGCGACCTCGGTGAGTCGGTCCGGACCGGCGGCCCGGTCGAGCAGATCGTCGCCCGGCCGGCGCTCAATACCGCCGTCCTGCTCGTGGCGGCGTTCGGCGCCATCGTCGCCGTCGCGCTCGTGCTGGCGGCGCTGAGCGGGGTACGGGAGGGGTCACGCCTCTCCAACCTCGTCTCCCTGTGCGCGCTCGGCGCACTGTCGGTGCCGGAGTTCATCGTTGCGGGCATCCTGATCGCGGTCGTGGGACTGGAGCTCGGCTGGCTGCCGGCGGTCTCGCTGGTGCCGATAGGCGGGACGCCACTGGACCGACCCGTCATCCTCGTGCTGCCGGTGGTCTCGCTCGCCATCGTCGGCGGCGCGTTCGGCGCGCGGCTGATCCGCGCGGCGGTGGCGGACGTTGCGCGGATGCCGCATGTTGAGGCGGCCCGGCTCTCCGGAGTGCCGGAAGGGCGGGTGATCCTGCGGCACATCGTGCCCGGGGCCATCCCCCCGACGGCTCAGGTGCTTGCCTTCCTCGTCCCCTTCCTCGTCGGCGGCGCCGTGGTCATCGAGCGCATCTTCGCCTACCCGGGGCTCGGATCTCTGCTGGTCGATCGCGTCTCCCTGCGCGACGCACCCGTCATCGAAGCGGTCGGTCTGCTGCAGGCGTCGGCCGTGATCCTCGCGTTCCAGGCGGCCGACGTGGTGGGATTCCTGGCTTCCCCCAGCCGGAGGACCGCCGCATGACGACGCTGGCGGGCCACCAGCTCCGGGAGCAGGCCGCCGCGCGGGCGGCGCGCCTGCGGGCACACCCCCTGCGGCCGTCGGTCGCGACCCTGGCGCTGTCGGCGCTGCTGGGAGCGGTGGTGACGGTCGCGGTCGCGGGCCCGCTGATGGCCCCGCACAGCGAGTCCGCGGTCGTCGCGCTGCCGTATGAAGGGTCGGCCGGATGGTTCGGCACCGACTACCTGGGGCGTGACGTCTTGAGCCGCATCCTCCATGGCGGACGGCCGATCATCCTGATTCCCGTCATTGCCACGGCCGTCTCGACGCTGGTGGGAGCGGTGCTGGGCGTGGCGGCGGCGGCG
>VXNE01000567.1 GCA_009840715.1 Gammaproteobacteria bacterium | reverse complement strand
CCGCCGTGGGCGAACGCCGACGCGAGCCGTGCCAGCGGCTGCGCGCCCGCGGCGACGAGCGCGAGCCCGAAGTCGACCGGGCCGAGCCAGAGCCCGAGCGCGGCGGCGAGCTTGACGTCGCCCCCGCCGAGCCATCCCGCCGCCCGCAGCGCCAGGCCCGCGACGAGCGCGAACGCCCCGCAGGCGGCGCCGGCGAGCGGCGCACCGCCAAGCAGGTCGGGCGCCGCGACGGCGGCGACCGCCCAGCCCGACGCGAGAACCGCAACGGACCACTGCGGTACAAGGCGGCACCGCCAGTCGGCCAATGCGGTCGCGACGAGTGCCCCTCCAGCGGCGCCAAACGCTACGGCCGCGAGTACCATGACCGCTCTTCGGCCTCAGTTTGCATCGTTGCCCGGGGTCTTCAAGCCAGCCTCAGCCGCGGTGATGTCCGCCCCGATGTTAGTGAATAGCGTATCGAAATCGGTTCCCAGCATGGCTCCCCCGGCGGCCACAATCGCAATAACGGCAACCAAGATCAGCGCATACTCCACCGTGGAGACGCCGCTCATCTTCCGCGAGGGGCCGCCCCGCACGGTCGCCGGCGCGGGCTGCGCCGAACGGTCCTTGATGCGCCGCAGGGCGCTCCTTAGCCAATGGGTCATTCAAAGCTCCTTGTGCCTGCCCATTTCCGAAATGCGACCGCGAACCGTGCCCGGAACGGACACCGCGCGCCGCCGCGCCTAAACCGCCGCGCCCCGCAGGGAGCGGCGGAAACCGAATGTTCTGTACGAGACGCAAACGTCACGTCTGGCCGACAGCGGCCTCGTCGCCGCCGATCATCTCGCCGTGCTGGCTGTAGTCGAGGCCCTCGGCCTCCTGCCCAGGTTCGACGCGCAGGCCTACCGTCCACTTGAGGGGCAGCAGGATGGCCACCGTGCCGATGGCGCTCCACGCGGCCACGGCGAGTACGCCCTCGAACTGCACCCAGACCTGCCGCGGATTGCCATCCACAAGTCCGGCGGCACCGCCGATCTGTTCCAGCGCGAAGACGCCCGTCAGCGCAGCGCCGAGCAGCCCGCCTATGCCGTGGATGCCGAACACGTCGAGCGCGTCGTCGTAGCCGAGCCGGTACTTGAGCCACGCGCAGGCCGCGCAGCAGGAGAAGCCGGCGATCATGCCTATGGCGATGCCGCCGGCCGGGGAGACGTAGCCCGCCGCCGGGGTCGAAGCGACGAGACCCGCCACGGCCCCGGAGACCAGGCCGACGACGCTTGGCTTGCGCACCATCCACCACTCGTAGCCCATCCATGTCAGCGCCCCCGCGGCGGCCGCGGTCTGCGTGACCAGCATGGCGTAGGCGGCGTTCTCGTCGGCGGAAAGCGACGAGCCGGCGCTGAAGCCGAACCAGCCGATCCACAGCAGCGACACGCCCGTGACGCTGAACAGCGGATTGTGCGGCGCCATGTTCTCCGTGCCGTAGCCGGTGCGCCGCCCGACCAGCAGGCAGGCGACCAGGCCGGCGACGCCGGCGTTGATGTGCACGATGGTGCCGCCCGCATAGTCGAGCACGCCCTCTTCCTTAAGGAAGCCGCCGCCCCAGATCCAGTGCGCGACCGGCGCGTAGACGAGGAGCGACCAGGCGCCGATGAAGAGCAGCACCACGGAGAACTTCATGCGGTCCGCCACAGAGCCCGTGATGAGCGCCGCGGCGACCACCGCGAAGCCGAGCTGGAAGACCACGTAAAGCGACTTTGGGAAGCTGCCGCGCAGGTCGCCGAGGTCGAGGTCGGCGAGAAACAGCATGCCGAGGTCGCCAACGATCTCGCCGTCCCCGGAGAACGCGAGGCTGTAGCCGAGCAGCACCCAGAGCACGGAGACGAGGCAGCAGATGGCGAAGCACTGGCCCGCCATCGACAGCATGTTCTTGCGGCGCACCATGCCGCTGTAGAAAAGCGCGATCCCGGGCACCGTCATGACCAGCCCGAGCACGGCCGCGGTGAGCATCCACGCGGTGTTGCCCGTGTCGAGACCCTCGGCCGCGACGGCCGGAGAGGCCACGAGGGCCACCGCGCAGCCCAGCGCGGCGGCGCCGCCCGCAGTTCGAGCGAGCGACACAGCCCGACGTCCGGGCCGCTCAAAGCAACGCCGCCCGGTCACGCCTCAGTTCTCCAATTCCGGTTCGCCTGCGTTCGAGGCCGCGACCATCCCGGAAGCCGTCGCCTCGTGGGACTCATCCGTATGATCGCGCCGGACGACGCCAAGCGGCCCGGGACGCGCCGACCGCGCGGGCGTGTCCTCGCCCCCGGCGCTGTCGATCGAGCCGGCGACCGCCTGCGGGTGCGCGTCCTTCGCCCGCAGCACCGCGGCGTCCATCCAGGTCAGCGCCACCACGGCGAGCGCCAGCACCGGCACCGCGATGGGGCCCCGGGAACTCCGCCCGGCGCCGGAGACCTGCCGCCGCGGCGCGAGCTGCGCCGGCGCGAGCACCAGTGCGACCGGCGCCGCCGGTGGCAACGCGGGCATCGCGGCCCGTCCCACCCGTGCGCCGACACGGCGTGCGGCCACGGCCTGCGCGGCGGAGGCCGGGTGGCCGAGGGTGGTCACCCACCCCCGGCTCCCACAGATCCGGACGT
>VXNE01000666.1 GCA_009840715.1 Gammaproteobacteria bacterium | reverse complement strand
GCGATGAAGAGCGCGGCGCCGGCGAGCGCTCCGGGCAGTTCGAGCACCTGGTTGTAGTAGAAGAGGATGAAGAGGCTGAAGCCGGTGTTCTTCAAGCCCTCGGCGAACTGGCCGACGCCGAACGCCAGCTTGCTTGAGAACGGGACGATGCGGTCGTTCGGGTTGTGCTGGTCCATCGGGGCACGAGCATAGCAACTCCGCGCCGAGTGGAGTCTGGCCGTCAGCCCGGGTCGCTGCGTACCCTCTGGCGACGGCGGTGGTCAGGGTTCCGACGTGAAGGAGATGTCGTTCACCTCAACGAGCGGCAACGCCGTGATCCGCTCCGTCAACGGGAAGCGCAGGGTCCCCGGATACACCACCCACAGATGCTCGAGCCCGAGATCGTCGAGGGTGATGTGCATGGCCTTGGTCGTGCGCGGCGCCTCGGTGCACTTGAACTCGAACCCCCAGCGCCGGCCCCGCCGCAGCAGCAGGAGATCGAGTTCCGCGCCCCGCAGCGTGGCATAGAAGTACGCCTCCCGCGCGCCGTGCGCGATCAGGACCTGCTCCAGGGCGAAGCCTTCCCAGCTCGCGCCGTAGCGGGGATGCATCGGCAGGTCGTCGGCTTCCTCGATGCCGAGGAGGAAGTGCAGGATGCCGCTGTCGCGCAGGTAGACCTTGGGCGACTTCACCAGCCGCTTGCCGAGGTTCTCGAACCAGGGCGGCAGCACGCGGACCATGAAGGTGCCGGCGAGGAGGTCGCGGTAACGGTTGGCGGCGGTCGGGCTCACGTCCATCGAACGGGCCAGTTCCGCGGCGTTCCAGACCTGGCCGTGGTAGTGCGCCAACATGCGCCAGAAACGGCCGAGGGTGGCGGGAGACACGCGCGAGCCAAGCCCGGCGATATCGCGTTCCAGGAAGGCCTGCGCGAACGACTCCGTCCAGCGCGCCCAGGCGCCGGACGTCGGGGCCAGCCAGGCACGCGGGAAACCGCCGCGCATCCATAGCCGCCGCTGGTGCTCGAGACCCACCTCGGAGAGGGAAAAACCGGCGACGTCCGCGAATCGAACCCTGCCTGCCAGCGTCTCCGAAACGCCCTTGACCAGGTCGGGGGATGCGCTCCCGAGCAGAAGAAAGACGGCCCGACGGTCGGGGTCGTCGAGAATGGGCCTCAGCACTTCGAAGAGCGCAGGCATGCGCTGGATTTCGTCCACGACGACCAGGCCCTCGCCGGCGCCCAGAACGGATTCCGGAGTGGCGGCGAGCGCCTCGCGAACGGCGCCAACCTCGAGGTCGAATATCCTGGAGGGCCCCTGCCACGCTTGGGCAACCTGCCGCGCCAGCGTCGTCTTGCCGACCTGCCTGGCGCCGAGGAGAGCGACCGCGGGCGTTTCCCGAAGGCCTTGCCGGACGGCGTTCAGTAGCCGGGTACGGGGAACTTTTTGTTGCATATCCAATCGTTAAGTTTGGATATGCAACAATAAACGCTGACCCGGAGAAGTCAAACGGGCGCGGCGACCGATCTCCCTTGCGCCGCCCGGACCAACTCAGACCAGACCGTACGCCGCCAGCGCTGCCTCCCCGTCGGGATTATCGACCACCTCTGCTTCGCTGCCGAGCACCAGGCACGCGCGGCGTTCCGGGCTGTAGGTGGGCCAGTCCGGCATCTCCTCCCAGGTCGGGTCGCCCGTCCGGGTGAACCGGGCGAAGGTCCGCGACCAGAGGCTCGCGAGACGGCGGTTCGCGGCGTTGTTGCGGTAGAACGCGTACATCTCGCCCTCCGCGCGCGTGTCGATCCCGCCGAAGGCGAAGGGCACGTCGCCGCCGTGGGTGGGGCCGAACTCGTGGTCGGTCGGGACCGCGAAGGTGTACAGCCAGGCGTCGTCGCCCCGTGCGGCGAGTGCCTGCGCGGCGCGTACCGCCGTGGACCGGAAGGCGTCGAGCCATACGCGGTCCATGCGCTGCTCGGGGGTGCCTCCGGCGGTGACGGATTCGAGAAAGGGCACGTAGCGGCCCGCGTCTCCGCCGCCGATGTTGGTCGTGAACGCCGCCTCGATGGCGAGGAGGACGTTCGGGTCGTCACCCATGGCGCTCTGGATGCCCTGGGTCAGGAAGGGACCTTCGGCCAGCGTGCAGCCGGTGAGCAGCGGCACCGGGTTCACGCCGGTGCGGATCGCTTCCTCGAGCCCGGCGGCAAGGATGGTGCCGTCCACGCCGGGCCCGCCTCCGCCGGCCATGGTCTGGAACTCGAAGAGCTGCTCCGCGGACAGGGAACGCATGTGCGCGAGGAAGTCTTCCTCGCTCATGTTCATCGCCGGCGCGCTCGGCGTGACGACGTCGGGCGGCGCGGGCGCCACCTCGAGCGGGCTCATGGCGATGGCGCGGTGGAACAGTCCCCGCGCGGCGGGCGCCGACAGCAGCGCCATGATCGAACCGCCCCCGGCGCTGCAGCCGCAGAGGGTCACGTTGTCCGGGTCGCCGCCGTAGTCCGCGACGTTGTCGCGCGCCCACCGGAGCGCCGCGATCTGGTCCTGGAAGCCGAGGTTCGCGCTGCCTGCGTACTCCGGCCCGAAACGGCTGAGATCGAGGAACCCGAACATGCCGAGCCGGTAGTTGATGCAGATCACGACGATGTCGTTCGCGGCCGCGAAGGCCCACGGGTCGAAGTCGTTGGCGGAGCCCACCGTGTAGCCGCCGCCGTGGATGTAGAACATGACGGGCCGCCGTTCGCCGTCCGCGCCCGGCGTGTGGACGTTGAGGTACAGCATGTCCTCGCTCAGCTCCCCGGGAATGCCACCCGGTGGCGCGAGTTCCTCGGGGAAGGGAATCTGGAATGCCCGGTTCGGATGCGTCGTGGCGTGCAGCGTGCCGGACCACGGTGCGGGCGGTGCCGGAGGAAGCCAGCGGCGCTCTCCCACGGGTGGAGTGGCGTAGGGAATACCCAGAAAAGAGACCGCTCCCGGGTGTTCGACGCCTTCGATGGCGCCGAGGCGCGTTTGGACTGTGGGCACGTCAGATTCCTCCTTCGGTTATTCGCGGGCTGCGCCGGTCCCAGGCAGGTGCGCCGCGTAGTAGGCGCGCACGCGCTCCGTCTCGCCGCGGTCGACCCGCGCCCGGACCAGCGCGAACTCGCGGTCGGCCTGGGCGAGCAACGCCTTGCGCTCCTCTTGCGGGCGCACGAGCGCGCGGTAGGAACGCAGGGTGGGTCCCCGGAGTTCCGGCGGTCCCGCGAGGGCGAGACCTTCCTGTACGCGCGCCTCGACGGCGCCGGCGAAGTCGTCCGCCGCCACGATCTCGAGCACGAACCCCGCGTCGCGGGCTTCCTCGGCCGAGATCCGGCGCGCCAGGTACAGGGCCGCATGGGCCAGCGTGGCGCCGAGCCGGCGCGGCGCAAGCACCGTGGAGCAGAACTCGGGGGCGACGCCGGCGCGGGCGAACGGCGCCCAGAAGTACGCGTCCGGGCTCGCGTAGACGACGTCGCAGTGCAGGAGCGAGGTGAAGCCCTCGCCGATGGCGCCACCCTGCACGGCGGCGAAGAGCGGCTTGTCGAACTCGACGAACGCGGCCACGAACCGCCCCGCGAGACCGACCACGGCGCCGATGGGGTCGTCCGCGCTCCACTGCGCCTTCACGCGCCGCACGCGCTCGGAATCGCCGGGGAGCGCGGTGTAGGCGTGCTCGTGCTCGTTGCGGAAATCCATGCCGGCGCAGAACGCGCGGCCGCGGGAGGCCAGCAGAACGGCGGCCACCGCATCGTCCGCGCTCGCGGCCTCGAGCGCCGCGATGATCTCCGCGTACATCTGGCTGTTGCGGGCGTTGAGACGCTCCGGGCGGTTTTGGGTGACGATGCACAGGCCGTCGCGGACGGCCACGTCGATGGTGCGGTAGGTGGTCATCTCGGGGCCGACTCCCGGAACTCGTGACTCGTCCAGCAGACGTACCCGCCCTGGAGCGCGGACCGCCCGTCTTCGTTACGCGCCTCGAACGAGACGCGGTCGTGGGCTTCGCGGTCGACGTGCAGCATGACCGTGGACGGCATCCGCACCATGCCCGTGAAGCGGCAGCCGAGGCGCGTCACGCGGCGCGGGTCTCCGACGCAGCGCTCGATCACCCGGGAGACCGCGAGGGCGAGCGTGCACGTGCCGTGCAGGATGATGTCGGGCAATCCGGCGGCCAGCGCCACCGCGCGGTCGGTGTGGATGGGGGCCCAGATGCGGGCGCACTCGGTGTAGATATGGGCTGCCTCGGCGCGGACCGGGATGGGCATGCGATGCGCGACCGCGTCGGCGTGGGCGAAGTCGGGCAGCGGGGGCGGGGTCGCGGACCACGCCTCGCCGCCCTCGAGCGCCACCCCGCGGTAGAGGTTCTGCATGTACGTCGTGCAGACGGGTTCGCCGCTGGCGTCGCGGGTTTCGAGCCGGGTCATCGAAACCGCGCCGGCCCGTGTGGCGTAGGCGCCGGCCTGTTCCACCTCGGTCGTCAGCCGGTCGTCCGGCACGATCGGGCGGTGCAGATGCAGGTCGTGCGCGGAGTGCACGCCGCGGGCCAGTTCCGGGAAGGTCAGTGCGCCGGGGAAGTCCGCGTCATGGCGTCGCGCCAGGATCGGCTCCCACTCCACGGCAACCGGAAAAACCGGGTGGGCGACGATGCCTCCTTCCCGGCAGCTATCCAGGTAGCAATCGAGGGCATCGCCGAGGCCCGCGGCGTAGGACATGAGCCAGCGCGCGTCCACCTCCTGCGCGAACGGCGGATAACGCTTTCCGACTTCGGCGGCGGAGAGGGGCATGTCAGGCCGCTGCCGCGCTGCTCGGGAGGTGCGCCGCGATCCACTCGCCGAGCGCTTCGATGGCTTCCTGCGCTTCCGGGAAGATCGACGCGTACCAGTGCCAGACGTGGATCATGTCCTCCCACCGCTGTAGCGTCACGTCGACACCGGCGGACTCCGCCAGGCGTGCGACCTCGACGCCTTCGTCGTGCAGCACCTCGCGCGTTCCCACCTGCACGAGGAGTGGCGGCAGGCCGGAGAGGTCTCCGTACAACGGCGAGGCGAGCGGGTTGCGCAGGTGCTTCTCCCCGGCGTACGCGGCCCTGCCGAGCCGTAGCGGTTCGACCGGCGCGAGGTCGATGCCCTCGTTGCGGGTGAGCGACTCGCCGAAGCTGAGTTCCATGTCCACCCACGGGGAGATGGGGACGCCGCAGGCCGGCATCGGCAGGCTGAGGTCCCGGCACTGCATCAGCAGCGCCAGCGTCAGTCCGCCGCCGGCCGACTCGCCCGCCACGGCGATGCGGGTGGGGTCGTGTCCCTGCTCCAGCAGCCAGCGGTAGCAGGTGAGCGCATCCTCCAGCGCGGCCGGGAACGGGTGTTCGGGCGCGAGCCGGTAGTCGATGCTGAGGATGCGGGTCCGGGAGGCGTTGGCAAGCCGCCCGCAGAACTCGCGCACGACGCCTGGCGAGCCGGAGATGTAGCAGCCGCCGTGCATGTACAGGATCGCGCGGTCGGCTGCGGCCTCCGCCGGAGACAGCCACTCCGCCGGAACGCCGTCGCAGTCCGCGGGGTCGACGCGTACTCCTTCAGGTACCGGGAAGACGCCCACGAAACCGTCCATGATCTCCCGGACGCCGCCGATCTCCCGCGAAGCCGCGGCGAGCTGCTCGGCCCCCGCGTAGACGGCCTTGAGGAACGCCTGCAGTTCGGGGCTGCGTTCTTCAAGCATGGCTGGCGACCTCTTCCGCCGCGAAATCCGGGTGCAGGACGTAGCCTTCGTATCCGTCGCTGGCGACCGAAATCGAGAGGCCGCGTCCCGCGAGGGCGGCTTCGATGTCCGCCGGAGCGCGCGGCGTGTCGCGGTGCAGTTGCAGGTGTCCGGACACGCCGCCGTCGCTGGCCGGAGACAACCCGGCAAGGAGGCGGGCGAGGTCCTGCGGCGACTGCGCATCGTCGATCGGGAGCGTCGCCACGATACGCAGTTCGTCGCGCCGTTCGGGATGGAAGAAAGCGATCACGCTGACGTGCACGAGCTCCTCCGCAAGCGCGTCCACCGCCTCGACGCTCGCGGCGCCCGCATCCGGGCGTACGTCGAGACCTACGGACAGTTCCGCCATGTCGCAAAGCCGCGCTCGCCGCGCGACATCCGAGTCGAATGTCGTGCAGCGCAGCGTCCCCAGGGGCCGGGCGCGCCGGTCGGACCAGAAGATGCCGCGGAGCATGTCGGGCGCGGGCCGGGGGCCGATCCAGAAGATGCGGATCTGCCGCAGGCGGGTGTGTTCCTGGAGGTGCCGGATGCCCGCGAGGAAGTCCCCCGTCCTGCCGTGGTCCCGGAACCCGGCCGGCGTGAGATACAGCTCGAGGGACTCGGTGGAGCAGGATTCCGGCCAGGTACGCCGGTGTATGCGCGTCAGCCGCTCGTCGATCCGGAAGTGGTACGTGACCACTTCGGGGGTCGCGGCGTGGGTGCCCCGCGCGCAGAGCCGGTAGGCCGCGAGGCTCTCTCGGGCGTGCTCGACCGAGGGGCGGACGATCTCCGCGTACAGGAAGAAAGCGTCGGGATACGCGTCGGGCACGGGGTTACGGGGGCGAGTCCTAGGGCTTCGGCGGGCGAGGATAGAACAGGCGTGCTGCGCGGTGGCAGGGCGAAACGGGACACCCGGGCAGGCAAATCGGGACGCGGCGCACGCTCGGGGTCAGTGGCCGTGCAGCTCCCGGAAGGCGGACGGCGTATGGCCCGTCCAGCGCACGTAGGCACGGGTGAAGTCGGCCGGCTCGGCGAAACCCACCCGTTCGGCCACGCCGGACACGGGCATCTCCGTCGTGAGCAGCAGGCCATCGGCGAGCTCGCGCCGGACCCGGTCCTTGATGTCCTGGAAGCTCTCGTTCTCCTTCTTGAGGCGTCTTGAGATCGTCCGTGGGCTCGCGCACAGGCGGTCGGCGAGTACGTGCAGCGTCGGTGTCGCGGCGCCCTCCCGATAGAGGTCCATGAGCAACTGCTCCACCTCGCGCGCGAGGGTCGGTTCGCCCTCCGGGATGTCAAACCAGTCGGAGCACTCGGTGACGAAGTCGCCGGCGCGCAGTTCCGCCTCGGTGCGCACGACCGGCAGCTTCAGGCACGCGGGCTCGAGATACAGCGCGCCGAAGTCCTGCCCGGACTCGATCGGGCAGTCGAACACCAACGAGTAGTCGACCTCGTGGCCGCCTTCCGACGCCTGGATGCACACGCGCGTCAGGGGCAGCCGCCGGCCCACCAGCCAGCACAGGAACTTGTACAGCCAGTAGGTCTCGAACCAGTACACGACCTGGGGTTCGACGCCATCGTTCAGGCCGCTCACCTGGAAGGTCAGCACGACGTCGTGACCGTCGCCGTCCCTGCGGCAGCGGAAGCGGATGTCGCTGCGGAAAGCGTTCACGAACCTGGCCATGCTCTTCAGTGCCTCGCCGAGCGTCGCGCAGTTCACGGCCGCGGCGCCGACCATGTAGCCCGCCCGGATCTTGTTGCGTACTGCGAAGAACCCGAGGTAGCTGTCGTCCATGACGTTGCAGACGGTCACGAACAGGCGCTGCATCTCGACGCCGTCGATGCTTGCGGAGGGGTCGTCGTACACCGCGGGATCGATCCCGGCGGTCTTGAGGAGCTCGTGGGGGTCGTAACCGTGGCGCACGGCCCCCTGCAGGCATCCGCGGATGTAGGTAGGCCCCAGTCGCCTTGCTGCCGTGTCCCTCGCGCGCATGGGTGGTCCCGTCGCGCCTCCTTCCACCTGCCGGGATTCTTGCGCAACGTCCCCGGGGTGGCAACCGGACGACGGCCCTGGCCGCCCTTGTCCGACGCCGGTTGGGGAGCACGGTGGACTCGCCCCGGCCGTCTCGATTTGCTGGACGAGATGGCGCGCTTTCCCATGGCGCGAGTGAGACATAACGCGCAGATTGTGAGCGTTCCGGGTGCGGGCCGTTTCGCGCGCCGTCACCGGCGTGCACACGCGCCCTGCTGGGAGAGAGCAGGAGGTGACAGGATGACCGTTACACGGGAACGTTCCGCGCGCGCACTCGCGGCGGTCGGCATTGGCGCGGGGTTGCTGCTGTCCGGGGGATTCGCCGTCGCGGAGGAGGGCGCGGAGGCGGTGGACGAGGAGATCGTCGTCACGGCGCTGCGCCGGGAGACCAACCTCCTCGAGACTCCGCTCGCCGTCTCGGCCTTCACCGGCGACGACCTCGAGCGCACCGGGGCGGACGGCCTCGAGGAATTCCTCCAGTTCGCGCCAGGCGTGACCGTCGACCGGTCCGCCAGTGGCCAGCAGACCATCTACATCCGGGGCCTTGCTTCCGCGTTCGGCAACACACCCGTCGGCATGTACATCGACGAGGTGCCCTTCACCGCGCTCACCGTCACGCTCTCGCCCGATGTCCGGGCCTGGGACCTCGAGCGCGTGGAGGTGCTGCGGGGTCCGCAGGGAACGCTGTACGGAGCCAGTTCCCTCGGCGGGACCATCCGGATCCTCACGCGCGACCCGACGCACGAGGCGTTCCAGGCGAAGGTGGACCTCGCCGGATCCTCGACGGACGACGGCGGGGACAACTCGGCGTTCAAGGGAGCGGTCAACATACCGCTGGTGCCGGACCGGTTGAGCCTGCGCGTCGCGGCCACCGACGAGAGCTACGATGGCTGGATCGACCAGGTCAAACCGCTGTTCGGGCTCTCGGAGGACAACCACAACGACTTCGACGTCGAGACCCAGCGCGCCAAGCTGCTGTGGACGATCTCCGACCGGGTCGATGTCGTGCTCGGCTACTGGCGCACGGAGTCGGAAGCGCCCGACGGCAACCTGGCCGACGACGACGGCGTGAGCAGCACGTTGTTCAATGCCCAGAACTTCCTGCGCAACGAGAGCGATCTGTACAGCGTCGAGTTCTCCGCAGACTTCGACCGGGCCACCTTCACCAGTTCCACCTCCACCTTCGAGTTCGCCTCCGACGTCCACTTCGTGGACTTCGGGGGCGGCCGTTCGCTTGGCATCATCGAGATCTTCTCGCAGGAGTTCCGGCTCACCTCAACCGCGGACGAGGACTCCCTGATCTGGAACGTCGGGGCGATCTACATCGAGAACGAGACGATGTTCGACTTCTACTTCAACCTGCCGGGGTTCTTCGTGAACCAGTCGATCCAGAACAACGAGTCCGAGTCCTGGGCGCTCTACGGCGAGGTGACCTTTCCGCTGGCCGACACGCTGCTCGGCACGGTGGGCCTGCGCTACTACCGCGACGACGTGACGCGCAACGACAGCCAGTTCCTGATCCCGCAGCCGGAGATCGACAACGAGTTCACGGACTGGAGCCCGCGTCTCAACCTGGCGTGGATGCCGCGGGACGGCGCGCTCTACTACACCACGCTCTCGAAGGGATTCCGCAGCGGGCTCACGCAGCCCTCGATCGCCATCGCCGCCGCCGCGTTCGTGGGCGTTGGCATCGATCGCGACGTGGAGTCCGAGGACGCCTGGAACTTCGAGTTGGGGACGAAGCTCACCCTGCTCGACGGCGCGCTCACGCTCGACGCGGTCGCCTACTACATCCAGTGGCGCGACCAGCAGGCACAGATCCTGCTCGACCCGGTGGTGTTCGCCTTCGTCAACGCCGGAGACGCGACCGCCAGGGGATTCGAATGGGCCGCCACCTGGCGGGCCGCGGAGCGCCTCACCCTCACCGCCACCGGCAACTTCAACGAGACCACCTACTCGGACGACGTCTTCGACACGTTCGGTCGGGTGGTCTTCGAGGACGGCGCGCAGCTCCAGTTCGTTCCCGAGTACACCGTCACGGGCGCCGCCGACTACGTGCACCCCTTCGGCAATGGCTGGAGCTTCGTGGCGCGCGCGAGCATCGAGATGGTGGGCGAGCGGACCATCACGGACAACTCCCTGACCTCGATCTCCGGGGACGACAACAAGCGCATCAACGCCCGCTTCGGCGTCGAGAACGACCGCTGGGGCGTCTACCTCTTTGGCGAGAACCTGAACAACGACGACAACCGCATCAACCCCGCCGGCACGGCGCTCGCGCGCGGCTACGCGTCGCGGTACCGGCCGAGCACGATCGGGCTGAACGTGCGGTTCGACTACTGAGTTCGGGGTAGCCGCAAGCCCGCCCTCCGGGGCGGGCCCGGGCGCCTTGACCACGCGGCGGAGGGGTGGGTTTACTTCGGGTCCGAACGCGGAGTGACGCCATGACCTTCTTCGACTACGACCAGGCGCCCGTTCCCATCCGGCCGGACATCGCCGAAGCGCACCGCGACTACTGGCGCAAGCTCGCGCGGCCCGGAAGCTGGTGGACGGGCGCGGAGCGCGTGGCGATCGCCGCGGAGTCGCGCAACGCCACGACATGCCGCCTTTGCATGGCGCGCAAGCAGGCGCTATCGCCGGAGTCCGTCACGGGCGAGCACGACTGCGGCGATGGGCTGCCCGCCACGGCGGTCGATGCGGCCCACCGCGTCGTCACAGACCAGGGCAGGATCACCAGGCGATACGTCGAGAACAGCGTCGCGGCGGGGCTCACCAAGGAAGCGTACGTCGAACTCGTCGGCGTCGTGGTCGCGACCATGAGCATCGACGAGTTCCACCGGGCGCTCGGCATGGAACTCGAGCCCCTGCCGACGCCTGAGCCCGGCGAGATCAGCCGCTACCGGCCGGCGGTGCTCAGCGAGGACATCGGCTTCGTGCCCACGATTCCGGCGGACGGCGCCGTGGGCAACGAGGAGGGCCTCTGGCCCGGCGGGCGTACCGCCAACGTGCTGCGCGCGCTGACCCTGGTGCCGGATGCCCTGCGGGACTGGCTCGACCTCGCCCGGGCGCAGTACCTGTCCGTCGAGGGCATGGCGAACATGGGCCAGGACGAAGCCCGCTCCATCGACCGGATGCAGATGGAGCTGATCGCCGCGCGCGTGTCCGCCGTCAACGAGTGCTTCTACTGAACGGGCGCACACGCCACGATGCTCCGTGTGAGCGCGCTGTACAACGAGACGGAAGTCGACCTCCGGGCCGTCAACGGCGATGCCAAGGGCGCCGCGGTCGGCGTCGAGTTCGGACCCGAACTCATGCTCTTCGCGGAGAGTCTCGCCTCCCGCGACGAGGACCTGGAGCGCCGCCGGCAGGCGCTCCTGAACGCCGCCGGACCCGCCGTGCTGGTGGACGCCGCCGGCGTGGCCGCGAACTTCCAGCGCATGGTGCGCATCGCCGATGCCATCGGCATCCCTGTCGATGACAGGTCCGGCGAGATGGGCCGGCACGTGCGCGCGGAGCTGGACCTCGAGCGGTTCCCCAGCGCGGCGAATTCCGTCTCGGTCTGACCTGGGGGTCAGTCCTCAGGCGAACCGGCGGCGCTCCCGAGCGTGTCGAGCACTTCCGGGGTGTGCTGTCCGAGCGTAGGCGGTTGCCGGTAGACGCCCGTTGGTGTTGCGGCGAACTTGATGGGGCAGCCGGCGAGGGTTGCGGGCGGGTTGGCGGGTCCCGCCTGAAAGCTCGCCAGCATTCCACGTGCGGCGACATGGGGGTCGTCGAAGACCTCCGTGATCGCGTGCACCGGCCCGACCGGGACCTTGCCACCGAGGGCCTGGAAGATCTCCGCCTTCGAACGCGCGCTCGTCCAGGCATTGATCTGCTCCAGCGTGAAGGGCTCGTTCCGGATGCGGGCGCCGTTGGTCCGCGTCCGCTCGTCGGTCATGAGGTCGGGGCGGTCCATGGCTTCGCAGAGCCGCTGCCAGTGATTGGGTTGCGGGGCGGCGATCGCGATCCTCCCGTCGTTGGCGGCAAACAGTCCGAATGGCACGAGCGTGCTGGGCTGTTTGCGCGGGTCGCCGTCGTTCCCCGTGAACCCGAACGACGCCACTCTCGCCCCGAGCAGCGTGAGCATGCTGTCGTACATGGCGACGTCGAAGAACTGGCCCTTGCCCGTGCGGCGCGCCTGGTGGACCGCGGCGACCAGCCCCAGCGCCATGAGCGTGCCGGGGAAGATGTCCGCGACCGCGGGTGTGACGAGGCCGTCGTTGGCGCGCACCAGTCCGCCCATGCTCTGCGCGGCGACGTCCAGGCAGGGCCAGTCGGCATACGGGCTGGCGCCGGTGCGCGGATCGCCGAATCCCCGCACTGCCCCGTACACGATGCGCGGGTTGCGCGCCGCGACCGTTTCGTACCCCACGCCCAGGCTGTCCATCACGCCGCTGCGCAGGTTCTCGACCAGGGCGTCTGCGGACTCGCACAGCCTGAGCAGGTTTTCCCTGCCTTCCTCGGCCTTGAGGTCCAGGACGACGCTGCGCTTGTTGCGGTTGACCGCCGCGAACGGAGCGCCGTAGTCGGTGGCGGCCGGTTGCTCGGACCACGGATGGGCGTGGTCGGGCAGATAGGGCGGCAGCGGGCGGAATCCGTCGCCGCCCGGGGGCTCGACCTTGATCACGTCGGCGCCCAGGTCCGCAAGGAGCGCGGTTCCGAAGGGTCCGGCAAGCGCCTGCGTGCAGTCCACGATGGTCACGTCGTGGAGTGGACCGGTCCGATCAGCCAGCATCGCTGCTCTCCTGTTTCTGTCCCCCGGTGTCATTGTCCGCCTCGGGCGCAGGGAGTTCGAGTCACTGCACAAGGGCGAAGGCACGCCTTGACTGCGGGGAGGACATCCGCATTAACTTCCTTCGCGTGACGCGGGGGCAGATGTGACCTTTTTCGACTACGCCCAGGCTCCGTATCCCATCCGGGAGGACATCGCGCCGGCGTACCGGGCCTATTGGGAAAGGCTCGCCCAACCGGGAAGCTGGTGGACGGGCGCCGAGCGGGTTGCCATCGCCCAGGAGTCGCGCAACGCGCTGACGTGCCGGCTATGCGCCGCCCGGAAGGTGGCGCTGTCCCCGGAGGCCGTCACCGGCAAACACGACTGCGGCGATGGCCTGCCCGAGGTGGCCGTCGATGCGGCGCACCGTGTCGTCACGGACCAGGCCCGGATCACGCGAAAGTACGTCGAGGGCAACGTGACAGCGGGCCTCAGCAAGGAAGCGTACGTGGAGCTCGTCGGCGTCGTGGTCGCGGTGTTCAGCATCGACGAATTCCACCGCGCCCTGGGACTCGACCTCGAGGAGTTGCCGGCGCCCGAACCTGGCGAGATCAGCCGCTATCGGCCGCCGAGGCTCACCGAGGACATGGGATTCGTCCCCACGGTGCCGGTGGACGGCGCCGTCGGCGAGGAGTCGGACCTCTGGCCGGGTGGACGCACGGCCAACGTGATCAGGGCCCTGTCGCTGGTGCCGGACGCCCTGCGGGAGTATCGGGGGATATTCTCCGTGCAGTACCTGCCGCTTGGCGGCATGCGGAACCTCGGTCGCCTCGAGGGGCGCGCGATCGACCGCATGCAGATCGAACTGATCGCCGGTCGGGTGTCCGCAGTCAACGAGTGCTTCTACTGAACTGGCGCGCACGCCATGGCGCTCCGTGTGAGCGCGTTGTCCAACACGACCGAGATCGACCTGCAGGGGGTCAACGGGGATGCCGACGGAGCCGCGGTCGGCATCGAGTTCGGGGCGGAACTGATGCGCTTTTCCGAGAGCGTCGCGTCCCGCGACGAGGCCCTGGAACATCGCCGGCGGGAACTGCTCGAGGCGGCGGGCCCGGCGGTCCTGGTGGACGCGGCCGGCGTGGCCGCGAACTTCCAGCGCATGACACGCATTGCCGACGCGATCGGGATCCCCGTGGACGACATGTCCCATGAGATGGGCCGGCAGGTGCGGCAGGAGCTGGGTATCGACAGGTTCCCCAGCGCGCGCAACACGCTTGACCGACCACAGGCCGTCGCCTGACCGTTAGTCGACCGGCGAGTCTGACACAACGATTCTGCGGGTTTCGCCAGCCGGGCTGATAGCTTAAGCTCCGGCTTGGAACCCCACAATCCACTTGGTATGCCTGCCGACTCCCGAAAGTCGCTTCGCGGAGGTCCGCCGTTGCGGTTCGTGCTGCCGGCATTGCTGGTGCTGGTGGGTCTCGGCGGACTGCTGCTGTATTTCGAGCGGGGTGGCGCCGGTGATCGGCACGACGCCGACCTCTGTCCATTGGACACGGGAAGTCTCGCTGGCAGCGCGACGCTGCTGCTCGACTTCCGCAAGCCGTTGGACGCCTTCGGGCTGTCTCTGCCGGGCACCGCACTGCAGGACCTGAGCCTGGAACTCGGCGCGGCGACGGAACTGCGAGCGTTCGCTCTTACCGGAGACGTGGACGCGCCCCGGCAGTTCATCGGGCGATTGTGCAAGCCTTACGACAACGCGGACCTGTCGGTGGGCACGGCCAAGGACCAACGCGGGGCCGTGCGCGACTGCGACGATCTTCCGGCGCAGGTGCCGACGCGCGTCCGCGAACTCGCCCAGGGCTTCTGCGAGCGCCGCGCGGCGCTGCAGGATCGCATCTACGCCATGGCGCGCAGGCCCATCGAAGGTGCGGTCGTCAACGCCCATTTGCTGGGCGCCCTGGACGACACGCTGCTGGAGTTCGTGGATCGCCCGCGCCCGCATACCCTGTACGTGTTCTCGGACATGATGCAGCACTCGGACTGGTACTCCCACCTGGACCTCGACTGGACCGAGTGGGGATTCGCCGAGTTCCTGGCCAGGCGCGACGCGACCTACCCATCCCTGGAGTACGCCCCGGCCATGGACGGTCAACGGGTGCAGATCTACTACCTCCCCCGCCGGGACCGGACCGGCCAGCCGCGCACGGAGAGCGCGCACAAGGAGTTCTGGCGTGCATATTTCGCCGACGCGCGGGTCGTCTTCCGGGATCAGCCCGCGATGTCGGGATACGCGGCGTTGCCGTTGATGGACATCCCGACGGAAGCCGAGGTCGCGGCGCAGGAGCGCGACGAAGCGGAGCGGCTGCTCGCCCTGGTCCAGGAAGAGCAGGCCATGCTCGCGGAGGCTCGCGAAGAGGCGCGGGAGCAGCAGGAGCAGGCGCGGCGGGAGATGGAGGAAGAGCTGCGCCGCCGGCAGGAGGCGCTGGAGGCGGAAGTCGAACGGTTGCGTGCGGAGGCGGAGGCCCGGGCGGCGCTACAAGAGGAGACCGCAACGGCCGACGCGGACACTCCGGACGAGCAGTCGGAGGACGGAGGCCAGGTCGCACCCGCCGACGCGGTCGACGAAGAAGCGGCGGTCGCGAACACCGGCGTCAGAGACTCCGGGCCACCTGAACCGGAACCGTGCGACGTTGACCTTCTGCCGGGCATCACCGCAACGGCCGCCTATCCCCGGGGCGGCCGATTCAACCTGGGCGACGCTGTCATGCTGGTGCGTTACACGGTGGACGAGGGAGGAGCGACCCCCGACGACGAGGTGTTCGTGGATCCCGAGGGTTCGAGCGCCAGCCGCTCGCGGAACTTCGACACGTTCGCCGAAACGGCCAGGCAGACGGTGAGGCGATGGGAGTTCGAGTTCGACAACCCGGACGAGCATTGCCTCAGGCGCCAGGAACGCTCGATCGCCTTCGAGTTCCAGTACGAATGACGGTCACCTGACGGTCGCCGTCGGGCTCGGCGCGAACCCGATACGGTGCGCGATCGCTTCAACCTCCCGACCAGGGTCGACTTCGAACGGCGAGACGTACACCCGCCAGGCCGATTCGCCCCCAGATGGTCGATACCCGATGGAAGCCCCTTCGGCGGCTGACGTGAGCGTGACGAGCCCGTCTCGCCGCGTCGCCACGGGCGTCGCCGTGGCCGGCTGCACCCGGCCCGGCCAGAAGGACTCGAGCAGTTCCGCTTCCGTCAGGGCGCCCTTGTCGTCCGTCTCGCGCATCCATTCGTCGAGAGCCCCGCGCAACTCGACGAGCTGCGCCTGAAACTCGGGCCGCCCCGCCACGTTCTCCGTCTCGTGGGGATCGTTCCAGGTGTCGAACAGCTCTTCCTCGGGCTTCGACGACCGGAACCATTGCGCTTGTGCCGTGTCGAGTCGGCCTGCGTCGCGCAGGCGAAGGAGTTCCCGCATCGCGCCCATCTGCTCGCGGTAGGCCACCGGCAGGTAGTACCCCTGGTCCGGACGGAAGTTGCGCAGGTACTTGTAGCGCCGGTCCCGCACGGCGCGGATCATGTCGTACTGCGCGTCCAGCCGGTCCGCCGCCGCGAAGACGTAGTCGCGCGGGGCGCCTTCGTGTTTGCCGAGAAACGCCGTGCCTTCCAGGTAGTCCGGCGGTGCGATGCCGGCCAGCGAGAACGTCGTCGGCGCGAAGTCGACGAAGCTGACGAGGCGCTCGCGTACCGTTCCGGCCCCGCGTCCGTCGGGGAAGCGGACGATCAGCGGCACGCGGATGCCGGAGTCGTAGAGCAGGCGCTTCTGTCGCGGCAACGGGCCGCCGTGATCGGCGTAGAAGACGATGATCGTCTCGTCGAGGAGCCCATCGGACTCGAGTGCATCGAGGACGATGCCGATCTGCCGGTCGAGTTCGACGATGTTCGAATAGACGCGCCGCAGGTCGCGTCGGACCACTTCGGTGTCAGGAAGGTAGGGCGGCACCGGGACCGCGGCGTCCTCCGGCACGTGATCGGGGAACGGCGCGTCCGAGCCCGCGCAGTCGAAGGGGTCTTCCCCGGCCGCCCCGAAGAGCCGGTAGTAACGCACGGTCCGGCACGAGACGCGCCCGGCCCAGACCTGGCCTTCGTGCGTGATGACGAAGTTCATGACGGCGAAGAACGGTGCGCCGGGCGGCCGGTCCCGCCACGTCGCGGTGGGGCCGGACGCGTCCCAGGCGGTCACCGTGGGCGCGAACTGGTGGTCCGTCTTCTCGTTGTTCGTCGCGTAGTAGCCGTGCGCCCGCAGGACCTCGCTCATCATGCGGACCCGGGGCGGCGGGACCACCTCGTACGGTGTCAATCCCACGGCCTCGAGGTGCGCGGCGTTGTACTGCGTGCGCATGTGGTGCGCGCCCGCGCTCGTGGTGTAGACGCCGGTGGCGAGCGTGAACCGGCTCGGCGCGCATACGCCGGACACGGAGAACGCGTTGGTGTAGCGGATGCCCTCCGTCGCCAGGCGGCTGAGGTTGGGCGTCTCGACGGTGGTGTCGCCGTAGGGCGGAATGATCGGGCTCAGGTCCTCGGCGACGAGCCAGAGGATATTGGGTCGGGTCACGGCGGGCTCGGGTGTCGGGCCGGGATCAATGCCCGTTTCGCAGCCGGCGAGGAAGAGCGCGGCGACGAGGGTGGCGCAGATGGGTAGCGCGCGGGTTCGCCTGACTGTCATGCTCCTGCTCCGTCCGGGCCGTCGCGGAAGGGCGCAACGATACCGGAAGCACAAACCCCGGGTGGTTTCGGGCACCATTGCGCCCCTTTGACCGACCGGACCACTGAACCGTGATGGCCCGACACACCGCGAGCCGATGCAGGAACGTCTGCGCGGTATTGCTACTCGTGGCCGGCACGGCGCCCAATGCCGAAACGACCACTGGCGTCGGCGTATCGGACCTCCGCCCGCTCGAGGAGGTCGTCACTACGGCGACCAAGAAAAGCCAGGCCGAAGCGGCCCGGGACGTCCCGTTGGCCGTGACCGTCCTCGGCGGGGAGGCCTTGGCCGAGCGGCACGTCACCGACCTCGAAGATCTCAGCTACGCCCTGCCCAATGTCGCCCTCGACGGCATCGGTACGGGCAAGGGTATCGCCAACTTCTCCATCCGCGGCCTCGGGGTCGCCGGCTCGATCCCGTCCATCGATCCGACGGTGGGCGTCTTCGTCGACGGCGTCTACCTCGGGGTGAACTATGGCGTCGTGATGGACATGCTGGACCTGGAGGCGATAGAGGTCCTGCGCGGTCCGCAAGGCCTGCTGTTCGGACGCAACGTGACCGGCGGCGCCGTGCTCCTCCGCTCCCGGAGACCGGACGGCGAGGCCTCTGCGGACGCGCAGCTACGGATCGAAACCGGTCTCGACACCCGGTTCTCCGGAAGCGTGGAGGGCGCCCTGGGCGATGCGGTCGAGGCCCGGCTCTCTGCGGGCTGGCGGGACGACCGGGGCTGGTTCGACAACGAAGGGCCGGGCGGTGGCTCCGTCGGCGCCGAGACGGCCTGGGTCTTGCGCCCCGTTCTCACGTGGCGGCCCTCCGCGCTCGCCGACGTGACCCTGATCTACGAGCGCGGCGACTCCGACGGGGACGGCCCGGCGACCCAGAACCGCCGCCGCTTCCGGGGCTTCGACTTCGCCATCGACGAGCCGGGGTTCTCGCGCGTCGACTGGCAGCACGCCATTGTCGAAGCGAACCGGCGCGTCGGGTCGGGCGGCGGGGTGATCACGAACGTGTTCGGGTGGCGCGAGGTGGAACACGCGTCCCTGGCCGATATCGACTCGACCACGGACCCGGTCTTCCACCTGTTCGCCTATACGGCACAGCGTCAGTTCAGCAATGAGCTGCGCTACTCGGGCTGGCTGCGGCCGGGCTGGGAAATGACACTCGGCGCCTACGCGTTCAGCCAGGACATCCGCTACCGCGAGCGGCGCGTGATTCGGTCGGCGTGGGGCGTGCCCTTTGGCGGCGACCAGGACCACCGAACGGGCGGCGTGTTCGTGAACAACGACATCGAGCTCGCGCCCGACTGGCTGCTGACGGTGGGCGCCCGTTACACGCTCGAGGAGAAGGACGTTTTGGTGGCGACCGCGGGCAACTCCAACTGCGCCACGGAGTCCCACCGATGCGAATACGACTTCCGCGACGGCGACACCTGGCGCAACGTCACGCCCAGGGTCGGCCTGCAGTTCTGGCCCGGCGCCGCGACCCAACTCTACGGCCATTTCACCAAGGGCTTCCGGAGCGGTGGCTACAACCTGCGCAACACGGCCCCGGGCGTCGCCCCGGGTCCGTTCGACGAGGAAGAGCAGGACGCGGTCGAGCTCGGACTCAAGTCGGAGTTCGCGGAGGGACGCGTCCGACTCAACGTGGCGGCGTTCCACAACCGGGTCTACGGCATGCAGCGGCAGGTGACCCGCGCGGACGTGGCGGCGGGCGGCGTGCAGATCACGGCCAACACGGCGGACGCGACCATCGAGGGTCTCGAGGTGGAGGTGCTGGCAGCGCTGGGCGACACGGTGACCCTGAGCGCGTTCCTGGGCTACACGGACGGCGCCTACGACCGCGTACGCTTCGACCTCAACGGTGACGGCTCGACGGTGGATGACGATCGTCTCGACCTGCCCCGCCTCGCGCGCCTCACCTGGGGCCTGGAGGGTCGCTACGCGCGCGAGATCGGCGGCCTGGGGCGACTCTCGATCCGGGTCGGCGTCTCGCATCGGGACGACAGCGAGATCACCGACGACAACCGGGGCGTGCTCGACGGTGGCGATCTCGTCGATGCGAGCGTTGCCTTCGCGCCTTCGGCTCGACTCGAGATCACGCTGTACGGGCGCAACCTGCTCGACGAAGTCCTGCGACGCAGCGACTTCGACCTGACGGGGCTCGTGTACTCGACGTACTCGCCGTTGAAGGAAGGGCGCGTGGTGGGCCTTTCGGTGCGCGGCGCGCTGTAGGGGCGGGGCTCGTCCCCGCCCGTGGTGGTTTTCGAGATGGGACGCCACAAGGGCGTCCCCTGCGCCACGTCACCAATCGAGCGCATCGCTACAGTGTTCGACCGGCGTCTCCATGCCCTCCCGAATTGACTCGCGCATACCCGGGATCGAGAGCAGGAACAGCGTCTCCCGCATTGCCTTCCAATCTGCCTCGGAGACGAGTACGGCACGGGTCCGCTTGCCGGTGATAACGATCGGCTCGTGAGACTCCATCAGTCGATCGAGATTTGCGCGGGCCTCGGTTGCGGTGATCGTAGTCATGGAGATACCTTCTCGCTACGGCACGACAGTACGGGCTGACGTGCGAGAGTCAAGGTATGTACGCCGCCGCCATCGTCCCACCGCCCTCTGGTCGCGCCTCAAGGAACAGGGGCTACTGGGCCGGGGATACCCCCACTCCCGAGCAAGCTGAGGGGATTTCGCCATGCAACGACTCGCCACGGTCATCCGGATCAAGCCGGAGAAGATCGAGGAATACAAGCGCCTGCATGCCGATGCCTGGCCCGGCGTGTTGCGGGCGTTGCAGCGGGCCAACGTGCGCAACTACTCGATCTATCTGCGCGACAACACGCTCTTTGGCTACATGGAATACACGGGCGAGGACTTCGAGGCGGACATGGCCAGGGTGGCGGAGGATGAGGAAACGCAACGCTGGTGGCAGCTCACGGACCCTTGCCAGCTACCGGTCGACAGCGCCAATCCCGGTGAGTGGTGGGCGCGGATGGAGGAGGTCTTCCACATGGACTGAGCGTGCTTGAGCGGAGCCGTTGCCGAGCGTGAGCGAGGCGGCGGGCCGGCCGCCGGTTGCCACCATCCTCCCTCAACAAGGAGCCGAAGGACCGCGTGGCGACCGCGTCGAACAGCCGGGTTGGCGTCGAGCCAGGCGGAGGCGGTGTCGAGCGCGCCGGGATCAAAGGAAACAGACATGTTGAAGGAACCCGCATCGAAGAAGCTGGCTGTCGCCGCGGCAGCCCTGGCGCTGATCGCTCCTGGCTGGGCGATGGCAGAGGACGACGGCCGCATCGAAGAGGTCGTCGTCACGGCGCGCATGATCGAGGAGTCGTTGCAGGAAGTTCCGATGTCGGTGAGCGCCGTTGACGGGGAGTTGGTGTCCGAACTCGGCATCGAGAACGTGAACGACCTGTTCAGCCGTGTGCCGGGACTTTACTTCACCGCACTTGGCGGGGCGTTCAGCAATTCGGATTTCCAGTATCTGCAGATTCGAGGCGTCGGCTTCAACGGAGGCCTGGAACCGGCCGTAGGGGTGTTTGTGGACGGCATGTACGTTCCGCAGCTTGGATTTGACCTGGGATTCCTGAACGTGGAGCGTATCGAGATTCTGCGCGGTCCGCAGGGAACGCTATTCGGCAGGAACACGCAGGCAGGTGCGATGAACATCGTCTCCAGGCAACCCGGCGACGAGTTGCGCAGGCGCGTCGAAGCGGAGATTGCGGAATTCGGCACATGGCGACTGCGAGGCGCGTTGAGTGGCCCGTTGGGAGAGAACTTCTACGGGAACATCAACCTGCAGTACGCTGAGACCGATGGTTTCGTCGACAACGACATTACCGGACAGGACTTCGGTTTCTCGGAGCAGCTAACGGCCCGAGTCAACTTGCGCTACGAACCAAGCGATGAGCTGTCGTTTATGTTCATCGCCGATGCGAGCAATCGGGACTTTTTCGACATAGGCAACTCCGTGAAGCTGGTTCGCTCCGGCCAGGACTACGACAGCCTGATGGACCAGGACACCGATGACGAAAAAGACACATGGGGCGCCCAGTTCCGCGTCCAGTGGGATTTCAGCGATTCCATGAGGCTCACGTCTCTCACGGGCTTCAGAACCGCGGAATCGGCAATCAGCACCGACCCGGACTTCGACATTTCGGATCGTACCTCCACGACGTTTGGACCTGTCACCCAATCCACGTCGACACCCACCGTCCCCATTGGGGTGGCGCCGAACGCCATCACCCTGTCCGGAACCACGCACCTGACCGGTATCGACCAGGAGTTTTTCAGTCAGGAGTTTCAGCTCTCAGGCAGTACAGAGGCTCTTGAATGGCTGCTGGGGCTCTACTATTTCGATCAGTCCATTGGACAAACCCGCGCACTCGACATCGGTCCTGGTATCCCGTTCTTTCCCCTCTATATCCGTGAGGACTTCTCCGAAGACCGGGACGGTTATGCAGCCTTTGGCCAGCTCGTCTACAGCTTCGCGGAGGACTGGGAGTTCACCTTCGGTGCGCGGTACTCGGACGAAGACGTGGAAAAAGGCGGCCAGCGAGTGCTGAATATTTTCGACGCCGTCATTTTCGCCTTTGAGGTGCCGGGAAAGTCGAGCGATGACAACGTTTCGGTCATGAGTTCCATCGCCTACCAGGCGAGCGACAACGTCAATCTCTATCTGACGGTGGCCGAAGGATGGAAGGCGGGCGGCATCAACCGGTTCCCAAGCCGGGACAACGCTGTCCTGCCCTACGATTCGGAGGAGTCCGTCAACTACGAGTTTGGCCTCAAGTCGCTGCTCTTTGGTGACCGGGTGACGCTGAACGCCGCGGTTTACTACATCGACATCGAAGGGCAGCAGGTGTTGACGGTTGTCCCGGATCCAGGTGGGGCGACTCCGGTGACCATCATTGACAACGCCGCCAACAGCACCAGCAGAGGTCTGGAAGTCGAGCTCAATGCCAGTCTCACCGACCAGTTGCGCTTCGGGTTGTCCTATTCCTACGCCGACACCGAGTTCGACGACTACTGGCTCAACGACGGCGCTGGTGTGCCGATGGTGGATCGGTCTGGTGAAGCGTTCGACTTCGTACCGGAAGTGATGGTCTCGGTGACACTGGGTTATTCTGTTTCCGATGCCTTGGCAGATTACGATCTCGACCTGTCACTCAACTTCCGAAAGGTCGATGGGTACACGTTGCCGGACGGTTCTTTCATCGATACGCCCCTCGGGGCGTCCCTGGAGCTTCCGAGCTATGACAGCCTGGACCTGCGCGCGATCCTGCGCAACGACGAGTGGCGCTTCATCTTCTACGGAAAGAACTTGCGGGACAGATTCAACTACAACGATCTGGCGCGGAGTGCGTTCACTTCCATAACCGCGGATCAACTGTACGTGACACCGATGACGCCGCGGCAATTCGGAATTACTGTCGCCCGGGAGTTCTGAGGAACGAGAGAGAAGAGTCAAGGAGACACTGCGGATGACCAGGAACCACCTCGGGCTGCCGGTTGAACCGTTGCGCAATGTCACGGCCGAAGATCGCGCCGTCCTGGCTCGGGACGGCGCCGTGGTCATCCGCGGGGTATTGCCCGAAGCCTGGATCGACCCCCTGCGGGACGCCGTCGAGGATTTGCTGGCCAATCCCGACTATCTCGAACGAGGTCAGACGGAAGACTCCGCCCGGGCGATGGGCGGTCCCATGATCAACGGCTTCATGGGCTGGCTGCACAACGACGTGTTTGCGGCGCTCGCAACGCATTCGCCCGCGTCGGAAATCGCCAAGCAGTTGCTGCCGGGCCAGTCCGTGCAGTACTTCTACGATCAGCTCTTCGTCAAGCGCCCGGGCGTGGACTTCGGGACGCCGTGGCACAGGGACCGAAACTACTACTCGATCGACGGCAAGGACTTCGTGTCCATCTGGGTTCCTTTCGATCCCGTTCTGGCGGACGAAACGTCGGTCACCTACATCAAGGGTTCGCACCTTCACGAAGATGTGCTAGATCGGTCGGGACGGGTGCTCCCGGGCGGCCATTCGCCCTCGGGCTTGTTCGGCGATCTCGATGCGAACCCGCAAGGCGTGGAAACGGTGTCCTGGAACATCGATATCGGCGATGTGGTCGTTCATGATCTCAACACCGTGCACATGGGCGGCCTGGGGCGCACCAACTCGGCCATCCGGCGCGCGGTGGCATTGCGCTACCTGGGCGACGACATCACCTACAACGAAAGCCTGCCCGGGATTCCCAGCCTGCCGGAACTGCTCGAAATCTATCGTGCGCGCTGGCCGGACCTCGAGGTGAGGGACGGGGGGAAGTTCGACACCAGGGCCTTCCCGTCGGTGAGGTAACCGGGAAGCCCTTCCGGGTCACTCGTACCAGACAGCTCTCACTTCCCGGTCGATGTCATGCTGCAACTCGACGCGGGTGTCGAGCACCATGGTGGCGCGCTGCTCCGTATCGAAGGGTTGCCAGGTCGGCATGCCGGCAGCGGACGGTTCTCCGTGCCTGGCGAAGTTCACCCAGGCGCCGCTGACGGTGTCCGCGAGGTCGCGCAAGGGTTCCAGGTCCCCGAGCAACGGGGCAAAGGCCTCGAGGTTCCGGTTGGCGAAGGGCACGTCGATCCCGTGCATGGCGCCAATCGCGCCCCCGAGCACGGGTGAGGACCAGTTGAACTGGTAGAGCCAGGTCCGCCCGGGATTGCCGCCGGCATGCAACTCGGCCGCCCGTAC
Organism: Gammaproteobacteria bacterium; assembly: GCA_009840715.1. GTDB lineage: Bacteria > Pseudomonadota > Gammaproteobacteria > Pseudomonadales > Azotimanducaceae > VXNE01. Next base: position 2,727 of record VXNE01000666.1, on the reverse strand, counting down.
CGAGCCTCGGCGGAACATGCAATCGGTCAGGATCTGTCCGCGGATTGCCGATTTCGAAGCGCCGGGCATGGCGCTCCTGTAACGCTTGAACACGACTTCCGGCTGGTTCCTGGGGAGCATCAACCGTTGGAAGTACCGCATGCACAGCGCGCTCGCGACGGACTCGGGTCCGGGCATGACCAGCGGGAAGAGCCGACCGTCTTCCCGCACGGTGCCGATCATCAGATCGACGTCGCGGCCAACGCCCTTCTGCAGTGACTCGAGGATGCCAAGAGGCAGGAAGTCGTCACCGTGGATGCAGCCGATATTGCCGTTTCCCAGCAGCCCGCCGTACGTGTCTTCTGTCCCCTTGGCAAGCAGCTTCCGTGCAGCGCTCATCGCATCGACGGTGTCCCCGGCGGACAGTCGGGACAGTCCGGCCCGGTCGCCCGGCTCGACTCCCATGGCGTTCACCAGGTCGACGGCGAAGCGTGCATGGTCCGCGACCGGCGAGCCGAGCTCGGGCGTTCCGCTTTGGGCAATGGCGCGCTTGAACAGGCCTTTCGTGGCGGGGCTCGCGAGCAGCACCGCCACGCTCTGGCCCCCGGCCGATTCTCCGAAGATGGTCACGTTGCCCGGGTCGCCGCCAAAGGCGTGGATGTTCTCCTGGACCCAGCCCAAGGCCGCCACCTGGTCGAGGAAGCCGCGGTTCGCCCCGCAGAATTCGTCATCGAACATGCCCGGGGCGACGAACGAACCCATCAACCCCAGCCGGTAGTTGATCGAAACCACGACGACGTCCCTCTTCGCCAGATTCGCGCCGTCGTATATGGGCAGCGACCCCGAGCCGGTCGTGAAAGCGCCGCCGTGGATCCAGAACATGACCGGCAACTTCGCATGGGGGTCCAGGCTGGGCGTCCAGACATTCAGGTTCAGACAATCGTCACCGGCCGGTTCGGTTTCCCAGAGCGTCTCTATGAATACGCGGCCGGCCCTGCCGGCCAGCCACTTGTTCGGGGGAGGCTCCTGCGGACAGATGTTTCCGAAGCGGGTGGCGTCCCTGGTGCCGGCCCAGGGTTCCGGGGGAGCGGGCGGCAGCCAGCGGCGCTCTCCCGAAACCGGCGCGGCGTAGGGGATGCCCTTGAAGGCGCAAATGCCGTCCGCTTCGCTCCCAGTCAATACGCCGTGGGAGACCGCTACCTTGTTCATCGCACCGGTGAGGTCACGACCCCTCGACGTGGTGCGACCGCCTCTCCATCTCGCGCCGCTCGTCCCACGCCCCCGCAATGAGCGCCACCTCGTCCACCCGGATGTGGCTCTTCGCTCCGGTGTCGACCCCAAGCTCCATGTATGCCTCGTTGTCCCGCGTGTAAGCGGGCCACTTGGGCAGTCCCTCGCCGTTCGGGTTGCCCGTGCGGGCGAACTGTGTCCAGATCGTCGCCATCAAGTCCGAGAAGGCGTGATCGTTGTCGACCGGCACCGCGCCGAACAGGTCGAGGTTGCCGAAGACGTAGCCGATCTCGGCGGCGTGGAAGGCGCCGTAACGCTCGGCTTCTTCGATGGGCGGCGCCCACGTGAACCAGTAGAGGTAAGCGTCGCTCTCGACATCCTCCATGGCGCGGGCCCAGAGCCGCATTGGTGCGGTGAAGAGCACGTCGGCGAGGAGGGCTTCGCCGGACGCCTGTGCCTCGTCGTCCGTCCCGGACGGATACAGCGCGGCGAGCGCGTCCCCGGCTTCCGGCAGGACCGCGTTCGCGTACGCCTCGAATCCGGCCGCGCCCTCTCCGAACGGCGGCACGATGAACTCGTGCAGGGTCGTGCCTTCGTCCGCGGTGGAACCGATCATCACCGGCACGTCGGCCTGTCGCCCCTCGGCGAAGATCGTCGCGACCTCGTCGGGGATGACCTCGCCGTCGACGATGGCGAGGGAGCCATAGTCGAACAGCGCGGGGTTGGCCTCGTACACCGCGAGGACATGTTCGGCCGACAGCGCCCGCAGCCCAGCCAGGGAGTCGTCGCCGTCTTCCCCGGCCAGGGCCGTGGCGATTTCCTGGCCGCGCGACTCCATGGACGGGGCGTACGAAGTCATCCGGTCGCGGAAGCCCATCGGCTGAAAGGCCCCGCCGCTCTGGCCGATGACGCGGTGAAACAGTCCCCGCGCCAGCGGGCTCGCGTGTAGCAGCGACATGCTCAAGGCGCCGGCGGACTCGCCGAAGATCGTCACGTTGCCGGGATCCCCGCCGAACCGGGCGATGTTGTCGCGCACCCACTCGAGGGCCGCGACCTGGTCCCGGATTCCCTGGTTGCCCGAGACGCCCGCCGGGTTCTCGGCGCTCAGTTCGGGAAGCGCGAGGAATCCGAACGGCCCGAGCCGGTAGTTCGCCGTGACGAGCACCACGCCTTTCGAGGACAGCAGTTCGCCCGGATAGTCGGATCCGGCGCCGGTCACGAGGGCGCCCCCGTGGATCCACACCATCACCGGGAGGCGCTCGTTCTCCTGCGCGGCGCGGGTCCAGACGTTGATTACGAGGCAGTCCTCGCTCACCGCGAAGTCGGCCTCGCCGTAGAAGGAGCCGCCCTGTCCGGACGGCTGCACGCACTTCGGGCCCGGCGCGGTGGCGTCGCGCACGCCGTCCCACGGCTCGACCGCCCCCGCCGGCGCCCCGCCGCGGGCGCCGGGGGGGGGGGGGGGCGGACGTGGGGGGGGGGGGTTTGTTGGGGCGGCGTAGCCGCCCGCGACCAGACCCC
>VXNE01000592.1 GCA_009840715.1 Gammaproteobacteria bacterium | reverse complement strand
CCGTCGAAGTCATGCTCGCAATCTCCCGGCGCGACGGCGCGCTGATCGTGGACGGCCGCGCCGACGAAGACACCGTCGCCACGCTCCGGGCCCAGCTGCGCGGACCGCTGGAGCGCGCCGGCACCCACGAGGGGTTTCTTGGCGGTAGAACCGCGCGCGCGGGCGCGCTCATCGCCGAGGTCCCGGCCTGCCGGCCGCTCGTGATCCATCCCGTGATCCTCGATCTCCTGACCGGCATCTTCGGTCGCCTGTCGCGCGTCCAGGTGACCGCGACGCAGGCCATCGCGGTACATCCCGGCGAACCGGACCAGATGCTGCACCGCGACCGCTGGGTCTGGCGGGCCCTGCCGCTCGCGCCCGACTACGAATGCGTCGTCAACTGCATCTGGGCCATCGACAACTTCACGGCGTCCGCGGGCGCCACGCGCATCGTCCCGCGCAGCCGCGACCTTCCCGACCCGCAGGACATCAGGGGCGACGAGGACGGCGAACTCGTGCTGCCCGACGGCACGACGGTGTCCAGTTACGGCACGGTCCCGGCCGAGATGTCGCCCGGAGCCGTGGTGATCTACGGCGGGACGACCTACCACGGCGCGGGGGGGAACAACACGGATCTACCCCGGGTCGGCATGGCGCTCGCGTACGCCGCCAACGTGCTCCGCCAGGAGGAGAACCAGTACCTGGTCGTGCCTCCGGAGGTCGCGCGGGAACTGCCCGAGACGCTGCAGAAGCTCGTCGGGTACGAACTCAGTCACTACGCGCTCGGGTTCGTGAACGGGATGCAGTCGCCGATGACGCTGCTGCGGTAGCGGGCGGTCAGGTCGCCGGCAGGGGATTGGACACCGCCAACTCCGGGAATCGCGAGAAGTCGCGGTCTGCCGACCACGGCACCCGCACGCCGTGGTGAAGACGAAGAGCCGCGAAGCGGGCGTCGTCCACGACCGCCTTACAGGAGCGCCGGCCGGGCGAGCCGCGCGTCCAGGGTGCGCTGCAGGCCCTCCTCGACCAACCCCCGGAGCGTGGTCCCCTCCCTCCGGGCCACGCTCCGAACCTGCTCAAGCAACTCGTCGGGAAGCTCTAGTGTGCTGTGTCACGAATAACTTTGCGGTAGCGTATTTTCGTCGCTGGCAAGGCGCGTCCGACGAACAGTGGCAGGCCCCACGTGAGGAGGCGCAACGCCGCCAGCGGCGAAAAGGCGCAGCGCAAACGCGAAGGTATTTGTGACACAGCGCACCAGGGTGGTCTTCAGACGGGTTACCCGTCGAGTCCGGACACGCCCAGGACATGACTCTCGACCACTCCCAGGCGTGCGTCGATCCGGGCCTGCCCCTCCTCCAGCTTGTCGATCTTGCTGCTCAACTTGGCATCCACGGCCCGAATCTCAGCGCTCAACTTGGCGTCCACGGCCCGAATCTCAGCGCTCAGCTTGGCGTCCACGGCTCGAATCTCACCGCTCAGGCTGGCCTCGACGCCCCCCATCTCGGCCCGGAGACCCTGGATGTCGCCGCGGTGCCACCCGGAGACGGTGAGCATCAAGGCACCGATGGCGGTCGCCGAGCCGATGATCGCCCAGAATTCGGAACTCAGGCCCACAAACGGCGCGGTTCTGTTCAGCATGTCGCACACTCCCTCGGCAACAGCCTGCTCCGGCCGATTCTACCGCCACCACGGCCCGCGCGAGGGCCCACTTGTGCGCCTGGAACCCTGTTACACGTGCGCCCGGGCGTCGTCAACGCGTGGGATTTCTCGGAAAGTGCCGCCGCCACGTCACGGTGAGCACGTGCGCGTCGAAATCCGCCGCCGTGCGGTCGATGGGGATGGCGAGGTCGCGGCGGCTGCCGTCCGCCCGATAGCGAAGGACGTCGATGTTCCCCACGTCCGTGCGCACCTCGCCGCCGTTCAGAAAGCGGTAGCCGAAATCCAGGGTATTGCGCGTACCCCAGGGCGCCGTCACGCCGAAGCCAAGCATGAACGTCCGCTCCCGGTCGCGCCCCGAGGGCAGCCGCGTGAGGGGCACTTTCCCACCCGGCCCCCGGCGCAGGGCGGGAAAACGCTGGACGAAGGAGGTGAGACGGTACTACCTCACCCCGGCACCCGCCCTGACCAAGACACCAAGCGGCCGCGCCCACCCCGCGACCTGACGCCACCAAACCTCGTAGCGGCCGGCGAGAAGCAGCCTGCGGGTCGACAGTTCCCCCTCCGAAGGCTGACGGTCGCCGGCCCCGGAGTAGTTGGCGTTGCCGTCGAAGCCGAGTTCCCCGTCGAAGCCTGCCTCAAGCAGCGTGTTGAGGCGCGGCGTCCAGTCGTAGCCGACTCCGACGCGGAGACCGGAACCCACGTCGAACTCCCCTTCCGTGTAGCGCGAGGCGCTGCCGTAGAGCACCGCAAGGTCCGTCTCGTCCGACAACTTCACGTCGTGGAAACGCGTGGACTCCGCCGATAGCGCCCCGAGGCCGACGTCGATGTGGAACCGGTCCCCGGCAGCCACACACGCCGCCGCAGACGCCAGGGCAAGCCCCATCACCAATCGCACCGCCAACCCCCTACCGATTCGTGCACGGCGCGGGCGGGGACGAGCCCCGCCCCTACACCAGCGACGCCGCGAAACCCTGAATGTCGCGGACCG
>VXNE01000584.1 GCA_009840715.1 Gammaproteobacteria bacterium | reverse complement strand
CGACGCCGACGCCGTGTTCGCCGGTGACGGTGCCGCCGACGGACACGCACAGGGGCAGGATGGCGCCGCCGAGCGCCTCCGCCTTCTCCATTTCGCCGGGTTGGGCGGAGTCGTACAGGATGAGCGGGTGCAGGTTGCCGTCTCCGGCGTGGAAGACGTTGGCGACTGGGAGTCCGTAGCGCTGCGATAGCGCGGTGATCTCCGCGAGTACGGCGCCGAGTTCCCGGCGCGGGATCGTGCCGTCCATGCAGTAGTAGTCGGGGGCCAGCCGGCCGGCGGCGGGGAACGCCGCCTTGCGCCCGCGCCAGAAGGTCTCGCGTTCGGCTTCGGTCGCCGCGAGACGCGTTTCCGTGGCGCCGGCGTCGTCTAGGATCGCGCGTACGCGTGCGATGTCCGCCTCCACTTCGGCCTCGATGCCGTCGAGTTCGCAGAGGAGGATGGCCGCGGCGCTGCGCGGGTAGCCGGCGTGGGCGAAGTCTTCCGCGGCCTCGATGGCGAGGGCGTCCATCATCTCTAGGCCCGCCGGGATAACGCCGCCCCGGATGATCGCCGCGACGGCGTCGCCTGCCTTGCGGATGTCGTCGAAGGCCGCCAGCAGCACGCGCTTGACCGACGGTTCCGGGAGCAGCTTGACCACGACTTCCGTGACGACGCCCAGCATGCCTTCGGAGCCGATCATGGCGGCGAGCAGGTCGTAGCCCGGGGCGTCGAGGGTCTTGCCGCCGAGTACGAGTTCGTCGCCCTCGATGGTCTGCACGGTGATGCCGAGCACGTTGTGCACCGTCAGGCCGTACTTGAGGCAGTGCACGCCGCCGGAGTTCTCCGCGACGTTGCCGCCGATGCTGCAGGCGAGTTGCGACGAGGGGTCCGGTGCGTAGTAGAGCCCGTGGTGCGCCACCGCCTCGGTGATCGAGAGGTTCGTGACCCCGGGCTCGACCCGCGCGGTGCAGGTGTCGGTGTCGACCTCGAGCACATGGTTCATCTTGGTCAGGGTCAGCAACACGCCGTCGGCGAGGGGGCGTGCGCCTCCGGAGAGACCGGTGCCGGCGCCGCGGGTCACGACGGGGGTGTCGTGTTCACGACAGATCTTGAGGACGGCGCGCACCTGTTCGACGGTCTCCGGGAGCACGACGACCCAGGGTTTCTGGCGGATGGCCGTCAGCCCGTCCGTCTCGAAGGGTCCCAGTGCCCGGGTCTCCGTGATGACGCTGGCCGCGGGGAGGCTGCGCTTGAGCAGTTGGATGACGCGGGGGTCGCGCATGGGTCTTCGCTCGGTGCCGTCCCGGTATTGTACGTGGTGCATCGAGAGGTCGGGTTCGGGGCGGTCGATCCGATACACTCGCGGGGTCGTAGCGCTTGGGTGGGGAGTTCGTGAGGACGGTCATCAAGAACGCCCGGATGGTGAACGAGGGAACGGTCACCGAGGGGGATCTCGCCATTCGTGACGGACGCATCGACCAGATCGGCGGCGTCATCGACGGGGACCGGGAAGTCGATGCGCGGGGGTCGTGGCTGATCCCCGGCATGATCGACGACCAGGTGCACTTCCGGGAGCCGGGGTTCGAGCACAAGGCGGAGATCGCGACGGAGTCCCGCGCGGCCCTCGCCGGGGGCATCACGAGCTACATGGAGATGCCGAACTGCGTGCCGCAGACGGTGACGGCGGCGGCGCTCGAGGACAAGCACCGGCGTGCCGCGGCGAAGTCGGCCGCCAACTACGCGTTCTACTTCGGGGCCACCAACGACAATCTCGAGGCCATCAAGGCCGTCGACACGTCGCTGGCGTGCGGCGTCAAGGTGTTCATGGGCGCGTCGACCGGGAACATGCTCGTCGACAATCCGGAGACGCTGGACGGCATCTTCGCCTCCACGCCGCTCGTCATCGCGACCCACTGCGAGGACACGCCGACGATCCTCGCCAACGAGGCGCGGGCGCGGGCGCGCTACGGGGACGACATCCCGTTCGAGGTGCATCCTGAGATTCGCTCGGAGGAGGCGTGCTGGAAGTCCTCGAGCATGGCCGTGGAACTCGCGAAGCGCCACGGGAGCCGGCTGCATGTGTTGCATCTGACCACGGCGCGGGAGATGGCACTGTTTGAAACCGGGCCGATCGAGGGCAAGCGGATCACGGCGGAGGTCTGCGTGCATCACCTGCACTTCGATGCCAGCGCGTATGCGGGGCAGGGGGCGGAGATCAAGTGCAATCCGGCGATCAAGAACACGGCGGATCGGGATGCCTTGCGGGCGGCGTTGGCGGAGGATCGGATCGATATCGTGGCCACGGATCATGCGCCGCATACGCGGGAGGAGAAGGCGGGGTCTTACCTGGAGGCGCCTTCGGGGTTGCCGTTGGTTCAGCATGCGTTGCTGATGCTCTTTGATCTGTTTCCGGTGACGACCGTCGTGCAGAAGACGGCGCATGCGCCAGCGTTGCGGTTCGAGGTGCGGGAGCGGGGGTTCCTGCGGGAGGGGTATTGGGCGGACCTGGTGCTGGTTGATCCGGACGGGCGGACCGTGGTGGACGATGAGCCCGTGCTCTACAAGTGTGGGTGGACGCCGTTTTCGGGGGTGACGTTCGGGGCGCGGATTACGCACACGTTTCTGAATGGGCGGGTGGTGTATCGGGATG
>VXNE01000367.1 GCA_009840715.1 Gammaproteobacteria bacterium | reverse complement strand
CGCCCGGCACGCCGCCGCACAGGGTTTCCCCCAGCCGCACGGCGGAACCCAGGATTCGCGCGCGCTTGGCGGTTCCCGCATCCAGCAGCTTTTCGACCGTGCGCAACTCCCCGTGGGTTTCGCGGCTCGTGTAGCGTCCGTAAACGGCCAGTGCGAGAAACACCCGCTCCTGGTGGTCGACGTGCAGAGCGCGCGCATGCAGCACCTCGGCGCTGGCCTGGGCGGCCCGGTAATCGGGGTGCACCCGCCAGCCGACGTCGCTCAGCAGGCACACGGCTTGGCGCAGGCGGCGCTCGGGCGCGCTTTCTTCGGGGAAAAGTCTTTCCGTCCACTCATGCAGTTCGGCGACGCGATCGGGAAACCGGGCGGTGCGCTCGTAGATGTCGCCCGCCGCGCTCAGTAGCGGATCCTCATTCCGGCTCCGCTCCCCGAGGCACGCAAAGGCGAGCCCCTCGCGCAGGCCGTGCGCGGAGAAGACGACGTCGCGCGGTGCGGCAACCGCCAGCAGACGAACCATCACCAGCGCCGCGAGCGGCAGCAAGTCGATCCGCCTGCTCGAAACGCCCCGGATGCCCGTCAACGATTCGCGGCTCTGGCGGGATATCAAATCCGCGATTTTCGCAAGGTCGCCACGGCGCAGCCTGTAATGGTGAATGATGTTGAGCGGATAGCCCGAATGCGCCATGTGCGCGTGCGCCAGCGCCCGCCAGTTGCCGCCGACGGCGTAGAAGGCGCGTCCGCGCATCTTGCCGAGCCAGGACAGTCCGGCCAGGGCGTCGTCGATGATCTTGCGCGCGCGCTTGCGCTGGCCGCCCGAGGCGGCGAAGAGGTTGAGCGGCCCCAGAGGCAGCGTCGCCTGCTCGGCGATGTCGCCTTCGCCCAGATGGCCCAGTTAGAGGCTGCCGCCGCCCAGGTCCCCCCCGACGCCGTCAGCCCCCGGCGCGCCGCTCAACACCCCGAGCGCCGCCAACTCCGCCTCTTCGGCGCCGGAAAGCACGCGCACGCGAATACCGCACCGCCGCTCCACCTCGGCGACGAACTTCGCCCCATCCTCGGCGTCGCGCACAGCCGCGGTGGCGATGGCGTCGAAGCGCGTCACCCCCATCGCACGCAACAACACTCCGAAGCGCTCGACGTTCAGGAGCGCCCCTTCGATGCCCTCCGGATCGAGGCGGCCGGTGTCGTGCAAATTGCGTCCCAGGCCGCACAGGATTCTTTCGTTGAACATGGGCAGCGGCGCGCGCAGCAACCCCTCGAACACGACCAGACGGATCGAGTTGGAACCAATGTCAATTACGCCATAGCGTTCGAGAGGGTCGGTCGCCTCTTCGGCGAGGCCTGGTCGTTCAGCCGTCTTCCGCAATACGCAACCTCGCCGGGCCGCCGGCCCGTCTCAGCGCGCTTCCGCGGCCGGACAGGCTCGGATTCGTCATGAAATAGGTGTGCGCCGTGAAATCTTCTTCCCCGAGCGGCGCGCGCTCGTAGCCGCCGTCGCCGGCCATGTTCCAGCTCTGCGCGTCGTCCTTGAAATTGGCCACCATGATCTGGTCGAGCACCTGCTGGTGCACGGTCTCGTTCTCTATCGGCACCAGCACCTCGCAGCGGCGGTCGAAGTTGCGCGGCATCCAGTCGGCCGAGGTGATGAACACCCTCGCATGCGGCGAGGGCAGCGGGTGGCCGTTGGCGAAACACACGATGCGCGAGTGCTCCAGGAACCGCCCGATGATGCTCTTGACCCGGATGTTCTCCGACAAACCCGGCACGCCAGGACGCAGGCAACAGATGCCGCGCACCACCAGGTCGACCTGAACGCCCGCGGCGCTCGCCTGGTAGAGCTTGTCGATGACCGTTCCGTCGACGAGCGAGTTCATCTTCGCCCATACCCCGGCCGGCCGTCCCGCCGCGGCGTTGGCGATCTCCCCGTCAATCATCTCCAGTACGGATTTTCTCAGGCCCGAGGGCGCCACGGCGACGCACTCGAAACTTTTCGGCAGCGCGTAGCCGGTGGTCAGGTTGAACACCTGCGCGGCGTCATGGGCGAGCCGTTCGTCGCAGGTGAAGAACGAGAGGTCGGTGTAGATGCGCGCGGTGATCGGGTGATAATTGCCCGTGCCGAAGTGCACGTAGCTCCTGAGGTCCTCCCCCTCGCGCCGCACCACGCAGGTGACCTTCGCGTGGGTCTTGAGCTTCATGAACCCGTATACCACGTGGACGCCCGCGCGCTCTAAAGAGCGGGAGAGCTTGAGGTTCGTCTCCTCGTCGAAGCGCGCCTTGAGTTCGACCAGCGCGGTGACCGATTTGCCCGATTCCGCCGCCGCGATGAGCGCCTTGACGATGGGCGACTCGGCGGTGGTGCGGTAGAGCGTCTGCTTGATCGCCAGCACGTCCGGGTCGGCCGCCGCCTGGTCCAGAAACTGCACCACCACGTCGAAACTCTCGTAGGGGTGGTGGACGACGATGTCCTTGTGGCGAATCGCCGCGAAGCAATCGTTGTCGTACTCGCGGATGCGCTCGGGAAAGCGCGCCCGGTAGGCCGGGAAAACCAGATCCGGCCGTCCACAATCGATCAACACGCCGAGTTGCGCAATGCCGATGGTGCCGGTGTGTTCAACGATGACGTCGGGCTGGGGG
>VXNE01000129.1 GCA_009840715.1 Gammaproteobacteria bacterium | reverse complement strand
ACCTCGATGTCCCCGCCGGCGACCTGAACGCGCCGTACTTCCACGACCTGCCGCCCGCCTGGTAGCCATCCGCGTTGGCAAGAGACCAATCCCGGAATACCCTTGTCCCACCGCCGCCCGGGTGGTGAAACAGGTAGACACAAGGGACTTAAAATCCCTCGGAGGCGACTCCGTGCCGGTTCGATTCCGGCCCCGGGCACCAGGATCCCGTAGGATCCTGGCCCCAGGCCGCGGCGGTTAGAAGCGCAGTTCCCCGCGCAACTCGACCACTCCCGCCATCGAGTCATCGAAGAAGTGGTACGTCTGGCCAGCGCTCACTTCCACGCTCAGGAACCTCACCAGGTTGCCGCCCGCCTCGAAACGCGCGCCCACGCGCGCGCCCCGCTGGTACGCGGACGCGAGGTCCACCTTCGCGAACGGGGTCAGCAACCCAGGCAGCCCGGTGTCCGACAGCCCGTAGCCGACCGTGGCGTCCCAACCCCAATCGTCGACCTGGGCGCGGCGGGTCCGCCGTACGTAGTCGTAATCGATACCCGACATCATCCCCGCCATCCCGAAGTCCTCGCCCAGCCGTGAGGACAGGGCGACGCTCAGGCCACTGCCGTCGGACTCCGGCCGCAGCATCGCGGAAATGCTGAAGGCGCTCTCTTCCACGTCTTCCCCGGAGTGGCTCGCCAGGAACCGGCCGGCCAACTCAAGGCTGAGGCGGCCCGCGGTGTTGAAACGCACGCCGGCGCTGATTTCCGCCCCGCTCCCGGTCTCCCCGTCACCCGAGTCGTTCCGGGCGCCCAACTGTCCGAACAGGACGAGACGACTGCCATCGTCCATGGTCACGGTGCGCTTGCCCTCGACCCCCGCGCGCACGCGGCGCACGTCGACTTCGGTGTTCGTGATGGCGCCGGTGATACCGTCGGTATCCATCGTCAGCGTGGCGACGTCGCCCAGCAGCGTAATGGACCACCCTTCTCCCGACGAGACGACACGGCTTGCGCCGGCCGTCACCATCGACATGGTGAGGTCCGCCTCGCTGGTCCGCGCCACGACGCTACGCCGGCTCTCGAGGTCCCCGGAACCGAAGCCGAGCACGGCCCAGAGTTCGGTGCACTGGTCCACGTCCCACTTGACGTACGGGAAGACGCTCATCATCTCGGTGGACAGCCTGCCCGTACCGCTGGCGGCGCTGCTGGCGAACCGGTAGTCGACGTCCCCGTCGCTCTGCGACGCCGCGACCCCGATGAGCCAGTCGTCGGCGACCGTCATGTCGGCCCCGATGTAGATGGACCTCAGGTCACCGTCCAGGCCGTCGCCGTCGAAGGACTGCAGATCGGCGTGGCCCCACAGCGCGAATTCGCCGACGCCACCGCCGCCTCCACTCGCACTCGCCGCGAGCGGCAGCAGGAAGCTCTGCCCCGACATCGGGCCGTACATGCCGGACCCGGCCGGGTGACGGCGCATCGCGTCCGACCAGCCGTTGCGGTCCCATCCGGTCCAGTCCTGGCCATTCCAGCCGGACCCGTTCCAGGCGGCCCCGTGCGATCCCATGGCGCCAAAACCGCCGGTCCCGCCCTGGAAGCCGCCGAGGCTCTCGAAATGCGTCGCGCCACCAGTGACGCCCGCAAACGAGGAAGGTTCGGCGGGCATCGCAGTCCCGACACCCCGGAACCGGGCACTGAACGCGGACTGCACGCTGGAGAGCGTCGCCTGTCCGATCGCCGCCAGGCTGCGTTCGATCGCGTCCGCCTCCGCCGTGGAGGTGGCTACCGTCGCGGTGAAGCTCATCGAGACGGAGCCTTCCGTGTTGCTGGCGGTGACGTTCACCGTCGCCGCACCCTCGATCGCCGGCGTGACCGTGAGATGGGCACCGGCGAGCGACACGTTCACGGCTACGTCCGTGGTGCCCGCTCCAAAGACCAACGCCGTGCCGCTGAAGGCTGGCGCGAGGTCGACGACCGCAGGCGCCCCGCCCGCGACCAGGGAAATGTCAGGAAGCGCACCGACGGTGCCCGGCGGCACGTCGCGCACATTGACTTCGAAGGATTGCATCGCGCTGCCGGCGGTGTTCATGGCCGTGACCGTCACGCTCGCCGGTACGGCGCCCACGCCAGGAACCCTCAACGACGGAGAGTACAGGGAAACCGTTGCCATCGCCTCGGACGACGACATGGCCGAGTATTGAAGCGCCGTCCCGGTGAAGGCGCCGCCAAGCTCCATGCTCATGGAGTCGCCGACGCGCACCTCGATGTCAGACAGCATCTCCGCAACGGCCGGCGGTACGTCTTCCACCGTGACCGCCAGGTCCTGGGACGCGCTTCCCGCCGTATTCGTGGCGGTGACGGTCACCGTGACCGAACCCGCCACCAGGCCGGTGACGGTCAGCATCGTGCCGTCCACCGACGCGGCCGCCATCTCCTCCGAGGAGGACATCGCCGCATAGCTCAAGGCGGTACCGGAGAACGCAGCGGAGAGATCCACCGTCTCCATCATGCCCACTTGCACCGAAATCGCCTCGAGCGGCTCAGCAACGGCCGGCGGCACGTCCTCGACGGTCACCATCATGTCCTGAGAGGCGCTTCCGGCCGTATTGGTCGCGGTGACCGTCACTGTCACGGGACCCGCAACGAGCGCGGTCACCGTCAGCATCGTGCCGTCC
>VXNE01000299.1 GCA_009840715.1 Gammaproteobacteria bacterium | reverse complement strand
CGTCCGGCGCACGGCGCATCGTTGGACCGCACCGTACCCTGACTACCCACCATGACGGCGATCCGCTTCGAGATTCGCGACAGGAAACCGTACGCCGGCGGCGAGACGTTCGGCGCTTTCGGCATGTTCGAGCACATCGAGGGACGGATCGAATACGCCGTGACGCCGGGCCACGAGGCGAACCGCGCGATCGTCGACCTGGATGCGGCGCCCCGCGAGCCGGACGGACGCGTGGCCTTCGCGGGGGACTTCACGGTCGTCGCGCCGGTCACGCGGTCCGCTGGCGCATTGCTGCTGGACGTCCCCAACCGCGGCCGGCGGCTCCCCTTCTCGCAGTTCAACCGCGCCGCGCCCGAGGACCTGCTCGCCGACCCGTGCGCGCCGGGAGACGGCTTCCTGTTCCGGCACGGCTTTGCGCTCGCGTCCATCGGCTGGCAGTGGGACGCGGCGGAAGGCCTCGGGCTGGATGCTCCCCATGCGGAGCCCGGCGGACACCCCGCCCGGGGAGAAGTCGTCTGCCGCGTCCAGCCGGACCGGGACTCGACGTGGACGCACTTCGGCCAGCTCGGCGACGTGTCGTACCCGCCCGCGGACCTGGAGGACCCGGCCGCGCGGCTGTTCGTGCAGCGCGACGACAACGCGCCGTACGAACTCCTGCCGAGAACGTGCTGGCGTTTTGCGCGGGAGCGGCAGGGGCGGGTGGTACCCGACGGTACGCACATCCACGTGGCGGACGGCATGCGGGCGGGAACCGTCTACACCCTCGTGTACACGGCAGAGGGGGCCCCGGTCGTGGGAGCGGGCCTGCTGGCCCTGCGCGACGCCGCCGCGGCGTTGCGGGCGGGGGACGGCGTCAGCCCTCTCGAGTACGGCTTCGATCGGGTGCATGCCTTCGGCGCCTCCCAGACCGGACGCGTCCTGCGGCACTTCCTGCACCTAGGGCTCAACCGCGACGAAGGCGGCGTTCGGGCCTTTGACGGCGTCCTCGCGCATATTGCCGGCGGCCAGCGGGGCGATTTCAATCACCGGTTCGCCCAGCCCTCGAGTCTCGGCGCGCCGGGGCCGGGCCAGGCGTTCCCCTTCGCCGGGACCGCGGCCGAAGACCCGCACACGGGGCGCACGGCCGGTCTCTTCGACGCGGAAGCGGATTTACCCAAGGTCTTCTTCACCAACACCTCGTGGGAGTACTGGCGCGGCGACGCGGCCCTCGTCCATGTCGAGCCCGGCGGCGACCGGGACCTGCCGGAGCATCCGAACGAGCGCCGCTACGCCTTTGCGGGCACGCACCACGTGAACGGCATGCTGCCGCCGACCGACACGTTTCCGCTCACGGGCACGCGGGGGCGCTACACCTTCAACGTCGTCGACCACTCTCCGCTCGTACGCGCGGCACTGGTCAACCTGGATCGCTGGGTGGCGGGCGTCGCGGAGCCCCCGCCGAGCGCGGTGCCGCGGCTCGCCGACGGGACGCTGGTCGAGCGCGGCGAGGCGCTCGAGCGTTTCGAGGGCCTGCAGACGCCGGACGAAGCGCAACTCGGGGGCCTTAGCCACCTGGATCTCGGGCCGGAGACGGCCCGTGGTGTGTGCCGCTTCCCCGCGCGCCGCCTGGAACCGTTCCCCCGGCTCGTGTCGAGCGTCGGACCGGACCTGAACGAGACGGGCGGGATCCGGCTTCCGGACATCACGGTCCCGGTGGGCGTGCACACCGGCTGGAACCCACGTCATCCCACGCAGGGCGCTCCCCGCCAGGCGGCGGCCTTCGCCGGATTCAGCCGCTTCTTCGACGCCGGCGCGCTGGCCGACCGATACGGCACGCGCGAAGCGTACTCGGAGCGGGTGCGGGCTGCCGCGCGCAGGCTGGTCGAGACCGGCTACGTACTCGAGGACGACGAGGAACTCCTCGTCCGCAATGCCCTCACGCGTTACGACCTCGCTTCGGGGAAGGAGAGGGAGAGCGAGAGGGAGAGCGATGGGGTTGGCGCATGACCGGGTGGCGGCGCGGCGTGCTCTTGCTCTGCTGCATACCGGCAGGCGTAGGGCTCCTCGGCTGCGGCGGTGGCGGCGGTTCGGGCGGCCCGCCGCCGAACCGTCCGCCCACGGCGAGCTTCACGGCCACGCCGGACGGGGGCCCGCCGCCGCTGACGGTGGCCTTCGACGCCTCCGCCTCCAGCGATGCCGACGGATCGATCACGGAGTACGCCTGGGACTTCGGCAACACGGCGACCGGGACCGGCCAGACGATCGACAACACCTACGACAGGTCCGGCGTCTACGAGGTGCGGCTGACCGTGACGGACGACGACGGCAGCCAGGCGACCGCCATGCGGGAAATCGTCGTCAACGTGCTCCCCACCCCGAGGATCGAGGCGGATCCGGTGGACGGTCAGGCGCCCGTCACGGTGACGTTCGACGCGTCGATGTCGAGTGACGAGGACGGCGAGATCGTGTCGTACGAATGGGACGTGGCCGGCGCGCCGCGCACTGGCGTCACCAACGTCGAGCACGCGTTCGAGGAGCCCGGCGTCTACCCCGTGCGGCTCACGGTGACGGACGACCTCGGCGGCGCCGCCGAAGACGTCATCGAAGTGAAACTCCGCGACGACGCCAACGTTCCGTACACCCTGCCCAACCTCCCCACCCCCCCCAACAC
>VXNE01000549.1 GCA_009840715.1 Gammaproteobacteria bacterium | reverse complement strand
TTTCTTGAAGCGGTAGGCCCGGTCCACCTCGAAGGCGCGGGAGAGGAGCGGCGCGGGCGGTGGCTCCATCGCGGAGGTCGATAAGCTCGACCGCATCCAGGTCGGACCGGCGAGCGCCGGCTCCGAGCCCGGCCCGGCCTGCTACGGCCGGGGCGGCACGCGCGCCACGGTGACCGACGCCGATACCGTCATGGGACGCCTCGACGCCGAGCGTTTCGCGGGCGGAACGATGCGCCTGCAGGAAGCCGCGGCGGCGCGCGCCGTCGAGACGGACGTGGGGCGCATACTCGGCATGGACACCACGACCGCCGCGTTCGGTGTCTGCGAGGTGGTCGACGAGAACATGGCCGCGGCCGCCCGCGCACACGCGGCGGAGTGGGGCAAGTCCCTGGCCGACCGCACCCTCATCGCCTACGGCGGCGCGGCGCCGCTGCACGCGGTGCGGCTCGCCGACAAGCTCGGCCTCGACCGGATCGTGGTGCCCGCCGGTGCGGGCGTCGGCGCCGCGGTCGGCTTCCTCGCGGCGCCGGTGTCCTACGAGGTCGCACGCAGCCGCTACATGCGCCTGTCGGATTTCGACGCCGGGTTGATCGACGCAGTGATGGCCGAGATGCGCCAAGAGGCACGCGAGATCGTCGAGGCCGCCACCGAGGCGCCCCTCGACGAGACGCGCCGCGCCTACATGCGCTATGCGGGGCAGGGCTACGAGATCGCCGTGGAGCTGCCCGCCGGCAGCGCCGACGAGTACGGACGCGAGGCGCTCCACGCCGCGTTCGAGGACGCCTACCGCACGCTCTACGGACGCGTGATACCGGATCTCGACATCGAGGTGCTGAGCTGGACGCTCACGCTCGGGGCGGAGCCGGCGGCCCTGTCGGCAACCGCGCTGGCGAACGAGGGGACTGCGGCAGACGGCGCGCCGGCGGCCACGGAACTCTACGATCCCGGCGCCGGGGAGCGCCTGCGGGCGCGCCGCTTCGCCCGGGAGTCGCTCGCGGCCGGGGCGGCGGTCGAAGGGCCGGCCCTGATCGTCGAGGCCCAGACGACGACGGTCCTGAGCCCCGCCTTCCACGCGCGCGTGTCGCCTCGGGGCGACATCGTGATGGAACGCATCGAAATGGGAACCGAACGATGACAAGGGACAGCGGCCGGGAGGCGATTCGCACCCAACTGGTCTGGAACCGCCTGCTCGCCATCGTGGAGGAACAGGCGCGGACGCTGATGCGCACCGCGTTCTCAACGGTCGTGCGGGAGGCGGGGGACCTCTCCGCCGGCGTCTTCGACACGCGCGGCGCCATGCTCGCGCAGGCCGTCACGGGCACGCCCGGACACGTCAACGCGATGGCCGAGTCCGTCGGCAAGTTCCTGGCGAAATACCCCCTCGATACCCTCGTCCCCGGCGACGTGCTGCTCACCAACGATCCCTGGGACGCCACCGGCCACCTGAACGACTTCACCGTTGTCACGCCGGTGTTCCTCGGCAAACGTCCGGTCGCGCTCTTCGCGAGCACCAGCCACATCGCCGACGTCGGCGGCCGCGGCTTCGGTCCCGAGGCGAACGAGGTGTTCGAGGAAGGCATCGCCATCCCCATCGGGCACCTGTTCCGCGCCGGCGAACTGAACGCGACCCTCCTGGAGATCGTCCGCGCCAACGTCCGCGACCCGCTGGTAGCCGAAGGCGACCTCTACTCGCTCACGGCCTGCAACGCGACCGGCGCGGAACAGCTCCTCGCCATGCTGGCCGACTTCGGCCTCGACGGCGTCGACGAGGTGGGCGCGTCCATCGTCGCGACCTCGCGCCGCGCCATGGCGCAGGAGATCGCGGCCCTGCCGAACGGCACGTGGCGCTACGCGATGGACGTCGACGGCTACGACGCGCCGGTGCACATGGCCGGCGCGCTGACCATCGAGGACGAGCGGATCGCGGTGGATTTCGACGGCACCTCGGGCCTGTCCCGCCACGGCATCAACGTGCCGCTGAACTACACGCGCGCCTACGCGTCCTTCGGCGTACGCTGCGTGATCGGCGGCGACGTGCCGAACAACGCCGGCTCACTGGACCCGGTGCAGGTGACGGCCCCGGAAGGCTGCATCCTGAACGCGCCGCGCCCCGCGGCCGTCTCGGCCAGGCACGCGCTCGGACAGATGCTGCCGGATGTCGTCCTGGGTTGCCTCGCGCAGGTCATCCCGGACCGCGTTCCGGCGGAGGGCGCGTCGTGCATCTGGAACCCCGTGCTCCTCTCGACGACGCACGCCGCCGTCGGCGACAACGTGCGCGGCGACCCTTTCGTCACCAACCCCATCTACAACGGCGGTACCGGCGCCCGCCCCGGCAAGGACGGCCTTTCGACGACCGCGTTCCCGTCCGGCGTGCGCACCACGCCCACCGAGATCAACGAGGTCACCGCACCCCTGATCGTCTGGCGCAAGGAATACCTGGCGGACTCCGGCGGGCCGGGCCGGCTGCGCGGCGGCCTCGGGCAGGTCATCGAGATCGCCCACGCCCAGGGCGCCCCGTTCGACGTCTCGCGCATGTTTGACAGGGTCCGTCATCCGGCCCGCGGGCGTGGCGGTGGGCTCGACGGGCGCGGCGGCGCGGTCTACCTGCGGGATGGGGACACACGTACTCCGCTGGCGCCGAAGGGGAAGGAG
>VXNE01000292.1 GCA_009840715.1 Gammaproteobacteria bacterium | reverse complement strand
ACCATAGATTCCGCCTGGGCGTCGACGGACGCCATCCGCTCGAGGTGCTCCAGGACGGCGTCGTCATCAACCCAAACGCCAGACCGGCGTCCGAACAAAGGAACTGAACCATGCCTGCAATATCTCCCCTCGACGGCCCCGTGTCGGTCACCGGCTGCTCCGGGAACACGGGCGGCCACATGGTCCGCGAACTGGCGATCCAGGGATACGAGGTCCGCGCCTGCATCCGCGATGCGAACTCTTGGCGCGGCAAGGACTGCGCCGACTACCTGGGCCGCCTTCCGCGCGTTCAGATCGTCGATGGCTGCGACCTGTTCACGCCGGGGTCTTACGACGCCGCGTTTCAGGGCTGCACCGCTGTCTTCCACACCGCCGCCGTCCTCGGTAATTCCGCGGACGGGAAGTCCCAGCCGCTGGGGAGCGGCGACAGGTCGACGGACATCTTCAATGGCGGCGTCATCGGCACACAGAACGTCGTCGACGCCGTCAATGCAAGCGGCAGCGTCAGGCGTCTCGTCTACACGAGTTCGATGGCCGCCGTGAACGGGATAGGGGAAGGCCGCCGCATTGTTCCCGCGGGCTACGAATGGACGGAGACCGACTGGGCGTTCGAAGGGATCGACCCCGAGATCTGGCAAAGCCCGGCCAACGCCTACGCAAGGAGCAAGGTGGAAACGGAGCAACTGATCAACAACGCCGCGGATGCGAGCGGCGGAAGGTGGGATGCGGTCACCCTCCTCCCCGCGATGATCTGCGGACCCGTTCTGTTCAGGGCCCAGGTCGGTCAGTGGATCGAACAGATAGGACGCATCGCCAGCAGCCTTGGGACGACATGGCTGTCGACCTACGACCACTACTACAACATCATCGATGTCCGGGACCTGGTGAAGGCACATCGACTGGCGGCGGAATCATCCGTGGACCACCGCGCAACGGCCGGTGGCAACCGCTACATCATGCACGGCACCGGCGGCCGCTCGGCGCTTCGGCTCGGGACCGAGGTCAGGGCGATCATCCACGAGTACTTCCCCGCCTTCGTGCTGGGAAAACCGTCGACGGTGACCGCCGACGGCGAACCCGTCACGGTCGCGCGGGCCACTGCGGTCAACGACTGCAAGAAGGCCAAGTCGGTTCTGGGCGCGACCATACGCCCCGTGGAGGATACGATCCGGGCCATCGTCGAGACCTCTATCGAACTCGGGGTCATAGAGCCTCAGCTTGCCGAACCCGGGCGCGATGCATAGCGGGAGCGCCAGGTTGTCCCACGTGCCCAGGAACGGCGTTATCAATCCAATCGACTAAGCAGCTTCACGACACAGGAACTCATCCATGCCTGCAATATCTCCCCTCGACGGCCCCGTAGCGGTCACCGGCTGCTCCGGGTTCACCGGCGGACACATGGTCCGCGAACTCGTGCTCCAGGGATACGAGGTGCGCGCCTGTATCCGCGACGCGAACTCCTGGCGCGGAAAGGACTGCGTCGACTACCTGAGCAGCCTGCCCCGGGTCGAGATCGTCGACGGCTGCGACCTCTTCACGCCGGGGTCCTACCACGCCGCGTTCGATGGCTGCACCGCCGTCTTCCACACCGCCGCCGTCCTCGGCAACTCCGCGAACCTGGAAT
This sequence comes from Gammaproteobacteria bacterium, assembly GCA_009840715.1. GTDB lineage: Bacteria > Pseudomonadota > Gammaproteobacteria > Pseudomonadales > Azotimanducaceae > VXNE01. Next base: position 1,034 of record VXNE01000292.1, on the reverse strand, counting down.
CCCAGCCCCTCGGTAGCGGCGACACGTCGATGGACGTCTTCAACGGCGGCGTCATCGGCACGCAGAACATCATCGACGCCATCAATGCCAGCGGCAGCGTGAGGCGTCTCGTCTACACGAGTTCCATGGCCGCCGTGCGCGGGTCCAGGCATACGCGCCGCACCTCTGCCCCTGACTACGAGTGGACGGAGACCGACTGGGCATACGAAGGGGTCGACCCCGAAATGTGGGAGAGCCCCCGCAATGCCTACGCGAGAAGCAAGGTCGAAACCGAGCGTCTCGTCAATGCGGCGGCGGACGCCAGCGGCGGCAAGTGGGATGCGATCACTATGGCGCCCGCCATGATCTGCGGACCCGTCCTGTTCAGGGCCCAGGTCGGCCAGTGGATCGAACAGATCGGCCGGCTGGCGGCGGGCCTCCCGACCGCGTGGCCGTCGAAGTACGACATGTACTACGACATCATCGATGTCCGCGACCTGGTGAAGGCAGAACGCCTGGCGGCAGAGTCGGCCGTCGACCACGGGTCAACCCACGGAGGTCCCCGCTACGTGATGCACGGCACTGGCGGCCTTTCCGCGCTCCGTCTCGGAACCGAGGTCACGGCTATCATCCACGAGTACTTCCCCGCCTTTGTGTTGGGTGCCCCGGCCATGGTGACCAGCAGCGGCGAACGCATCACCATCGAGCCCAACGGGGTGAACGACTGCAAGAAAGCCAAGTCGGTCCTGGGCGCGACCATCCGCCCCGTAGAGGACACGATCCGCGCGGTTATCGAGACATCGATCGAACTCGGCGTCATCGAGCCCAAGCGGGCCGAGGCCCCCGCGACGGGTAGCAGAACCGCGAGCTTCTCATCGCCGGAGGATGCCTACTGGGAGTTCTTCCGCGCCGACCGCGCCCAGGACGCCAAACGTTGGGCCGACGTCATGAGTTATCCCCACGTCCGCGTTGCGGCGCCAACGGGGACCGCTTACTTCGAGACGCCCGAAGCCTACGCATCGAACGCGTCGTGGGGCGCAAGGGAGGCCACGGGC
>VXNE01000379.1:1406-2667 GCA_009840715.1 Gammaproteobacteria bacterium | reverse complement strand
GGTCGGGCGCGCTGCGATCTCCGCCCCGAACGAGCGCCCGCACGTAGCGCGGCGACCAGCTCGCGAGCGCCGCGAGCAGCCGTTCGTAGATCCCGGTGATAAAGGCGATCGTGCCTCCGGACACGCCCGGAATCACTTCGACGATACCCATGGCGATACCCCGGACGAACACCCCCGGCGTTCCGTGCCTGGTACTCATGCCGCTGCCCGACCCGGGCGCACCGTCCCGCCCGGCGCGTCCCGGAAGGCGCCCACCTCTCGCAGGACGCTCGTCGCGTACGCGCCCTTCGGCAGGACGCATTCGAAGGTGAGGACGTCCCCTTCCAGCGACCAGGAGACATCCGTCGGGACCAGCCGGAGCGAACGCCGCTCCTGCCGCAGGCCAACGTGCTCCAGCGCGTCCACGATGTCCGGGAAGGCGCCGGCCGTCGCCGACTCGAGTTCGAGCGCCGCGTCGCGGCTGGTCGGAATGCCCCGGCCCCAGAGCGGCCCGGACGGCGCTCCCTCCACGAGTGCCTCGCCCGCCAGCGCGGTGTCCCAGCTGCCGTCCGCCACCCGGCGCCCGAGGACCTCGTTGAAAAGGAAGCTGCGCAGGCTCGACAGGTACACGCCGCGCGTGAAGCGCGGGACGCGGGGGCGACCCGCGCGGGCCCACTGCCGGGCGGCCGCCACGTTGCCCCCGTCGACGCCAAAGCGCTGGGGGCCGAAGTAGTTGGGAACGCCGTGGCTGGCGACCCCCCGGAGGTGTGGCTCGACGTCGCCCGAAACCGCGCGTACGCGAATCCGGAACCGGTTCGAGCGCAGTTGGCCGCGGCGCAGCTTGCGCGGATGCCGGGCCTGCCGCAGGACCCGGAGTCCCGGACCCCTCGTGTCCGCTTCGTCGCGCGGGCCGCGTACGCTGAACCACTGGCGCGCCACCGCATGCCGATCCTTCATGCCGGCGTAGGACACGTCGGCGCGCGGCACGCCAAAGTCCTCGGCAAGCCGCCGGTGGGCTTCGCCGGTGGTGATCGCGCGCTTTTCGACGAACAGGTACAGGTGCTCGCCCGTGCCCGACGGTTCGAACGCCAGGGTCTCGGTGACCTCGAAGTCCTCAGGGACGGTGCGCAACACGCCCTTCGCTTCCGCCGCCGGGGCGTTGGCCCGCGGCCAGCGTTCCGGCCCAGTGCTCACGGAGAGCGGGCCGCCGCGGGGTCGTTTCTTTGGGGGGGGGGGGGGCCCGCGCGCGGCGGGCGCGGCGGCGGCGAGGGGGGGCGGGGGG
>VXNE01000379.1:0-1396 GCA_009840715.1 Gammaproteobacteria bacterium | reverse complement strand
TGTGGCCCGCCCGCCGCCGGCCCTCCGCCGGGGGTGTGGGCCGGCGCGCCCCCCCCCCCCCCCCCTGACGCGGGCCGCCCTCGCGCTCCCCGGCCGAACGGCGTCCTCGTCGACGACGAGGTAGAACGTCTCGCCCTCCACCACCATCCCGAGGTCCGTGCGTGCGCGCGCCTCGACGGCCTCGAGCCCGGATTTCAGCGCCTTGACCTCCGCCGCCAGTACCCGGTTGCGCTGCTCGAGGCGGTCGTTCAGCCGCTGCTCCCGCTCGATGGCATCTTCCAGGGCGGATGACGCGAGGTAGCCGGAGTCGCCATACCAGTAGCTGTACTGCAGGGCCGCGATGAGCAGCACCCCGATCGCGAGGAACACGAACCGTGTCATGCGGCCCCCGTGGCAAGCCGAAGTTCGTCGATGCCGCGGTACGCCGCGCGCTCGCCGAGCATCTCCTCGATGCGCAGCAGCCGGTTGTACTTGGCGACCCGGTCGGAGCGCGAAAGACTGCCCGTCTTGATCTGGCCGGCACCCGTGCCAACGGCGAGGTCCGCGATCGTGGTGTCCTCCGTCTCGCCCGAGCGATGGGAGATCACCGTGGCATAGCCCGCGTCGCGCGCCATGCGCAGCGTCTCGAGGGTCTCGGTGAGCGTGCCGATCTGGTTCGGCTTGACCAGGATCGCGTTGGCGGCCCCCGACGCGACGCCGCGTTCGAGGTACCGCGTGTTCGTGACGAAGAGATCGTCTCCCACCAACTGCACGCGGTCCCCGATTTCTCGCGTCAGGGCGACCCAGCCGTCCCAGTCGTCCTCGTCCATCCCGTCCTCGATGGAGGCTACGGGATGCCGGTCCACCAGCGCCGCGAGCCATGCGCGGAAGCCGGCGGCGTCCAGGCTCTGGCCCTCGCCGGCAAGCAGGTACCGTCCGTCTTCGCAGAACTCCGACGCGGCGCAGTCGAGCGCCAGCACCACGTCCCGGCCCAGGCGGTATCCCGCCCGATCCACCGCACGGGTCACCCGTTCGAGCGCGTCGGCGTTCGAAGGCAGGTCCGGGGCGAAACCGCCTTCGTCGCCCACCGCGGTCGAGAGTCCTTCCTCCCGCAGCACCGCCTTCAGCGCGTGGAATACCTCGACGCCGCAGCGCACCGCCTCGCGAAACGTCGGCGCGCCCACCGGCTGCACCATGAACTCCTGGATGTCGACGTTGTTGTCGGCGTGCGCACCCCCGTTCAGGATGTTCATCATCGGCACCGGCAGGCGTATCTCGCCGTCGGCGCCGCCGGACAGGTCCTGGATGTGACGGAACAGCGGGATGCCCCGGCCGGCCGCCGCGGCGCGCGCCGGCCCCCCCGCCCCCCGCCGCGGCGGCGGGGCCCCCCCCCGCCCGGGGGAGGGGGGGGGGGGCT
>VXNE01000060.1 GCA_009840715.1 Gammaproteobacteria bacterium | reverse complement strand
TCTCCGTGCTGTGCCCCGGCTTCGTCAACACCAACATCTTCGATTCCGGCCGCAACCGGCCGGACGCGCTCTCGGCGGCGACGGACAACGCAACGATGAACCTGGACGAGCCGCCAGATCCGGAGATCGACGCGGCCGCCCAGGAAGCGATGCTCGCCGGCATGCTCGAGCCGGAGGTCGTCGGCGACATGGTGCTGCACGCGGTCCGTGCAAACGAGGCGTTCATATTCACCCACCCCGATTTCGAGCCGTTCGTCGGTGCGCGCCACGCCGAGATGGTCGCCTCCTTCGAGCGCTGGCAGGCGTATCGCGAGAAACACGGAATCTGAAAGACGGGCTTTGAGAGAAAGGCAGGACGGAACAGATGGAAGACGTAGCAGGCAAGGTCGCCTTCGTCACCGGCGCCGCGAGCGGCATGGGACTCGCCATCGCGCGCTCCTTCGCGGCCGCGGGCATGAAGGTCGTCCTCGCGGACGTGGAGGAAGAGGCGCTGGAGGAGGCCCGGGCCTCGTTCGGGCCGACGAACGCCGACGTCATCGCGGTTCGGGTCGACGTGACCGACCGCGACGCGATGGCCGCCGCGGCGGACCGCACGGAAGAGGCGTTCGGCAAGGTCCACGTGCTGGTCAACAACGCCGGGGTGGCCGTCGGCGGGTCCATCGCCGACATGGCCTACACGGACTGGGACTGGGTCGTCGGGGTGAACCTGGACGGCGTCGTGAACGGCGTGCAGGAGTTCCTCCCGCGCATCCTCGCCCACGGCGAGGGCGGCCACATCGTCAACACCGCCTCGCTCGCCGGCCTGCTGCCCTTCGGCGGGCTCGGCGTCTACAACACCACCAAGTTTGCGGTGGTGGGGATGTCGGAGGCGCTACGCGCGGACCTGGCGGCGCAGGACATCGGCGTGTCCGTCCTCTGCCCCGGGGTGGTCAACACCAACATCTTCGAGTCCGGGCGCAACCGCCCCGCCGCACTCCAGTCGGAGACCGACACGGCGACGCTCGGGCTCATGGACGACGAGGAGGGCGACGAGGAGAACCGGCTCCGCGTCGAAGCGGCGCGCGCCACCGCCCTGGAGCCCGACGTGGTCGGCGACATGGTCCTGCACGGCATCCAGGAGAACGAGGCCTACATCTTCACGCATCCCGAGTACGTGCAGGCGGTGAGCGAGCGCCAGGAGGAGGTATCCGCTTCCTTCGCACGCTGGCGGGCGTTCCGCGAGGAACAGGGCATCTGAAGCGGAGCGCGTCGGCATGGAAGACCTGACCGGGAAGACGGCCGTCGTCACCGGCGGCGGCAGCGGCATCGGTCTCGGCATCGCCCGGGCGCTAGCGGGGGCCGGGATGCGGGTGGCGATCGCCGACGTCGAGGACACGGCGCTCGAGCGGGCCCGGGCGTCGCTCGAGGGGAGCGGCGGCGACGTGCTCGCCGTACGCGTCGACGTGACGGATCGCGCGGTGCTCGCGGCAGCCGCGGACCAGGTCGAGGAGGCGTTCGGCAAGGTACACGTCCTGTGCAACAACGCCGGCGTCCTAGTCGGCGGGTCCATCGACGAGATGGCGTACGCCGACTGGGACTGGGTCCTGGCCGTCAACGTGCGCGGCGTCATCAACGGCGTGCAGACCTTCCTGCCACGCATCGCCGCCCACGGCGAAGGCGGTCACATCGTCAACACCGCTTCGCTGGCTGGGATGAGCACGGCCCGCGGCATGAGCGTCTACACGGCTTCCAAGTTCGCCGTGGTGGGCCTCTCCGAGGCCCTGCGCGCGGATCTGGCAGGCAGCGGGATCGGCGTGTCCGTGCTGTGCCCGGGCGTGGTCGACACCAACATCTTCGACTCCGGGCGCAATCGCCCCGACGCGATGCGGTCGGAGACAGGCACCGACGTCTACCCCATGGTGCGCCACCTGCCCGAGGAGGACCGGGCGGCCCGGATGGAGCGGGTCCTGTCCGCCGCCCTCGATCCCGCCGTGGTGGGTGAGATCGTCCTGCAAGGCATCCGGTGGAACGAACCGTTCATCTTCACGCACCCGAATCTCGAGTCCATGGTCGAGTCGCGACACGCCGCCATCGCGGACGCGTTCGAGCGCTGGTCGCGCTACCGCGCGGAGCAGGGGATCTGAATCGGGTCTTCCGGCCCGGCGCTTTCGTCCCCGCGCCGGACGGCACGGAAGTCGACCCGTTCCTGAATCCCGCCGACGACGCCGGCGCGCATCCCCGTCCCCCGATCCCGGAAGGCTGCGGGCTGGCCGCCGGACGCATCCGGGCGGGCGTGACGTCCGCCATCCACGTGCACCCGGTCGTAACGCAGGTCACCTGCGTCGTCTCCGGGAGGCTGACGGTCCGGATGCGGAGCCCCGACGACGCGGAACCCACCGAGTTGGTGGCCGAGCCCGGCGCGGCCATCGTCACGGAGCCGGGTGTTCCCATGCAGCTTGCGAACGACACGGAGGAGGACGTCCAGGTGCTCTACGTCACGTCGCCCGCCTACCTGAGCGTGCGCGACGAGGGGCGGCCGGTCTACGACGACGCAATCCTGCTCGATGGCTGGTCGGCGCCGCTGTCCGACGCGGACCGTGAGCGCGCGCGCATCGAGCGCGACGCCGTCCTGCGTCGAACGCGGAGCCGCTGACGCGCGGCTGCAGGGGCGACCCTCGAGGTCGCCAGT
>VXNE01000057.1 GCA_009840715.1 Gammaproteobacteria bacterium | reverse complement strand
CGATCCCCGGCATCGGCTCGTGACCACCAAATACAACCCCGCGCGGACCTGGACGGCGGAGAACTCCGTCGGCATCGGCGGCGCCTACCTCTGCATCTACGGCATGGAGGGCCCTGGCGGCTACCAGTTCGTCGGCCGCACGCTGCAGGTGTGGAACCGGCACCGGCGGGGCCGCGCCTTCGACGAACACTGGCTCCTGCGGCCCTTCGACCGGATCCGTTTCCACGAAGTGCGCGCCGCGGAACTCGCGGAGATGCGCGAGGCGTTTCCGCGAGGGGCCCTCGACATCGACATCGAGCCGGGCGTCTTCGACCACGACCGCCATCGCGCGTTCCTCGAGGAACGGGGCTCCGAGATCGCGTTGTTCGAGACGCGGCGGCGAGCGGCCTTCGCGGCGGAACTCGAGGACTGGAAAGCGCGCGGCGTACTCACGTTCGAAGCCGAGGAGACCGACGGAGCGGCGGCGCCGGCGGTGGACGGGGACGGCGCGGCCTTCGTGGCAAGTCCGCTGGCGGGCTCGGTCTGGTCCGTCCGCGTCCGCGCCGGCCAGCAAGTGGAGGCCGGGGACGTGCTGTTCGTCGTCGAGTCCATGAAAGCGGAGTTCGAGGTGACCGCTCCGGCAGCCGGGGTCGTGGGGGAAGTGCTCGTCTCGAAGGGACAGACGGTGCGCGCCGGACAGGCGCTCGCGGCGGCGGCATGAGCCGGGCCGGGACCCTCGCCGCACTGCGCCGAGCCTATGCGGAAGGGGGCCTGCATCCGCGGGAGGTTGCCTGCGAGGCCCTGCACCGCGCCGCGGGAGCGGACCCCGCCGTGTGGATCCACCGGCTGGAGGCGACGGCGGTGCTGGCGCACGTCGACCGGCTCGACGGGCTCGACTTCAACAGCGCCCCGCTATGGGGCGTCCCTTTCGCGATCAAGGACAACATCGACCTCGCCGGCGTCCCGACGACGGCGGGTTGCCCGGACTACGCCTACGTCCCGGAACGCTCCGCCACGGTGGTCGAACGTCTCCTGGCAGCGGGCGCCGTTCCCATCGGCAAGACCAACCTGGACCAGTTCGCGACGGGACTCGTGGGAACCCGGTCGCCCTACGGCGTGGTACCGAACGCCATCGATCCGTCGTACATCGCAGGGGGCAGCAGCAGCGGTTCGGCCGTCGCGGTCGCACACGGCATCGTCCCGTTCGCGCTCGGGACGGACACGGCCGGGTCGGGGAGGGTCCCCGCGGCCTTCAATGGGCTCGTCGGCTTCAAGCCGAGCCGGGGCTGGTGGTCGACGCGCGGCGTCGTGCCGGCCTGCCGGTCCCTCGACTGTGTGTCCGTCTTTGCGCGGACGGTGGCGGATGCCTACGCCGTGGCGGAGGTTGCGGGCGGTTTCGACGCGGAGGATCCGTTCTCCCGGCGGTTGGATTTCGGCGGATTCGACGCGGACAACGCGCGAATCGGATACTTGGCACTGGAGCGGCTGCCGTGGTTTGACGACACCGCCTACGCGGACCTCTACGGGCGCTGCGTGTCCGGCTTGCCCGGAACCCCGCGGGCCGTCGATCCTGAAACGTTCCTCGCCGCCGGCCGGCTGCTCTACGAGGAGAAAAATAAAAACAACAGACCATGCCGCCAAAAATACCCATCGTTAAAACGGAGCTAGCCCGATAAAGAAAAAAAAGATGTCGTGTTCGGAGTGGTGTATAATATAGAGACGAGGGACCGTGCCTCGCGTAACGCGTCGCGGCGGTGGGCGACTTCGTCGACGCGCACCCGGACGCCGTGCACCCGGTCACGCGGACAGTGATCGAGGGAGGCCGCACACTGGACGCGGCGGACTGCTTCCGGGCGCAGTACCGGCTGGCCGAGTTGCGGCGGGAGGCGGATGCGGCGTTCGCCGGCATCGACGTGCTCGTCGCTCCGACCGCACCGACCCACTACACGGTCGACGAGGTGGAGGCCGATCCGTTCAACACGAACGCGCGCCTCGGCGCGTTCACCAACTGCGTCAACCTGCTCGATCTGTGCGCCGTGGCGGTGCCGCCCGGAACGACGCCCGCTGGGCTGCCGTTCGGCGTGACCCTGCTCGCGCCCGCCGGCCGCGACTACGCCCTGCTGCGCGCCGCGGCGGCGTTCCTGGGCGAAGAGGTGCCGAGCGCTGGCGAACCACTGCCGGGCATGGTCCACCTGGCGGTTTGCGGAGCACACATGGCGGGCCAGGCGCTCAACGGTGAACTCACCCGGCGCGGTGCATGGCGAGTCGCCGCGACCCGAACCGCGCCGCGCTACCGGCTCCTCGCCCTCCCGGACGGCAAGCGTCCGGCGTTGATCCGTTCGGAGTCCGGCGGCGCCCCGATCGAGCTCGAGGTCTGGTCAGTGCCGAGCGTCGAAGTCGGCGGGTTCCTTGCCACCGTCGACCGGCCGCTCGCGCTCGGCTCGGTCGAGCTCGAGGACGGTCGGTGGGTACATGGCTTCGTCGGCGACGCGGGCGCCGCCTCCGGCGCCGCGGATATCACGCGTTTCGGGGGGTGGCGGGCCTATCGCGAGACGGCGTAGGGGCGACCCGTGTGGTCGCCCGAGTCCGAATAGTGCGGGCCCTCAAACACGGGGCGGGGGCAGCCCGGGCCCAACGATGGC
>VXNE01000232.1:1922-27207 GCA_009840715.1 Gammaproteobacteria bacterium | reverse complement strand
GCCCCCCCCTCCACCCGCCGCGCGGTGGGGCGGGGGGGGGAAAACGCGGGGCGGCTCCCCGTCGGCCCGAGCACTCGGTCCCGGCGGGGCCCCTGCGGTCGCCCCGAACGCCCTCAGCCGCCCAGCCGGCTCGCCCAGTCGAGCTTGCTGCGGCAGGACTCGAAGAACCCGTGGTCCATCGGGTAGGCGAGGTGGAGCGTGTGGGGGTACTTGGCGATGTGGAGGGCGTCCCCCGGCAGGATGGTGTAGTCCACCTGCGAGTCGCAGCTCACCCGGGGACCCGCGGCGAGCCCCCCCGCGACGATTCGGATCTCCGCGCTCCCCCGCACCACCAGCGGCCGGGACGTGAGCGTGTGGGGAAACATCGGGACGATGACGATCGCGTCCAGCCCCGGATGCATGATCGGCCCGCCGGCGGATAGCGCGTATGCGGTAGAGCCGGTGGGGGTGGAGACGATGACCCCGTCGGAGCGTTGCTCGTAGACGAACTCGTCATCGACGTACAGGGCGAAATCCATCATCCGGGACGCGGGGGCGGCGTGTACCACCACGTCGTTGAGGGCCGCCGACCGCTCGAGGGTGTCGCCGTCGCGTTCGATGCGCGCCTCGAGCAGGAAGCGTTCGTCCACGGTGTACTCGCCGGCGAGCACAGCGCCGATCTTGTGCTCGATCTGTTCCGGAGAGACGTCCGCGAGGAAGCCGAGGCCGCCGCGGTTGACGCCCAGCACCAGTACGCCGCTGTGGGCCAGGTCGCGCGCCACCCCGAGAATGCTGCCGTCGCCGCCGACAACGACGATGAGGTCGCACTGGCTGCCCAGGTCGGCCCGCGGCGCCGTGGCGTGCCGCCGCCCCGGAAGCATGCGCGCCGTGTCCGCCTCCAGGACCACCTCCACGCCGGCCCGCACGAGGACATCCTCCACCGCCACGACCGAGTCGACGACATGGGGACTGCCCGTCCTGCCCACGAGGCCCACGGTTGCGAATCGCTGTTCGTTCGAGTCCGGCATCCAGCTTGCGCCATCGCACCTCAAGTGGCGAATATAGGCCCAGTCGGGTGTCCATCCCAACCCTGGATGCGAAAGCTCGAGAGGACGGACCATCCGCTCGTGGCGCCCGCTTGAAATCTCCCGGCGCTGCGTTCAGGCTACGCGCCGGTTCGCACGAGGGGCACTCCATGGCGAGCGCAACGCAGAGGCAGCCCGCGGACATCGTCGCCGCGCACCGCGGCCTGCAGTCCGCGCGTCGCGAGGACGTCTGGGAACTGCTGCGCGTCGAAGCGGAGCAGAAGGCGCGCGAAGAGCCGATCCTCGGCAGCTACTTCCACGCGACCATCCTGAACCACGGTTCCTTCGGGGCCGCGCTCAGCTTTCGCCTGGCCAGCAAGCTCGACAACCCGATGCTGCCGACCATGCTGATCCGGGACGTCATCGCCGAAGCGATCGAGGACGATCCCGCGATCCTCGACGCGGCGGAAACGGACATCCTCGCCAACTACGCGCGCGACCCGGCCTGCGACGACCTCTCGAGCCCGTTCCTCTACTACAAGGGCTTTCACGCGTTGCAGGCGCATCGCATCGCGCATTGGCTGTGGCGGCACGATCGCCGCACGCTCGCGAGGTTCTTCCAGAGCCAGATCAGCGTCGGTCTCGGCGTGGACATCCACCCGGCGGCCCGCATCGGCCGCGGGATCATGCTCGACCACGCGACGGGCGTCGTGGTCGGCGAGACGGCCGTCATCGACGACGACGTTTCGATCCTGCACTCGGTGACCCTCGGGGGTACCGGCAAGGAGGTCGGCGACCGGCATCCGAAGATCCGCCGCGGGGTCCTGCTCGCCGCGGGCTGCAAGATCATAGGCAATATCGAGGTGGGGGAAGGCGCGAAGGTCGGTGCCGGCAGCGTCGTGCTCCACGACGTGCCGCCCCACGTCACGGTCGCCGGAGTACCCGCCGTCATCGTCGGGCGGCCGAGCGAGGAGTCTCCCGCGCTCGGCATGGATCAGCGCATCGAGTAGCCAGCGGGGGCCGGCATGCAAACCCTCGGGAACCGGTTCGAGGACAGGACGGTAGTGGTCACGGGCGCCGCGTCGGGTTTCGGCGAGGCCATGGCGAAACGCTTCGCCGCGGAAGGCGCGACCGTGCTGGCCGCCGACGTGAACGCGGACGCCCTCGACCGGGTGGCGGCCGAGATCGGCGACGCCGGGGGCCGAGCCGTCCCCAGGCGCGTGGACGTGTCCCGGCCCGAAGCCGTTGAGGCGATGGTCGCCGACGCGCTGGGACTCGCGGGGCGGCTGGACATCCTCGTGAACAACGCCGGTTTCTCCCACCTCTCGGGGCCGGTCTGGGAACTCGAGGAGGCCGAGTTCGACCGCGTCTTCGCCACCAACGTCAAGGGGGTATGGCTCGGCGTCAAGTACGCCGTACCCCACATGATCGAGCGGGGCGGTGGCGTGATCGTCAACACCGCATCCATCGGCGCCGTCGCGCCACGCCCCGGCGTCACCGTCTACAACTCCACCAAGGGCGCCGTGATGACGATGACCCGCGGCCTCGCGGTAGAGCTCGCGCGGTATCGAATCCGCGTCAACGCGCTGAACCCGGTGGCCGCCGACACGGGCTTCATGCGCGGCGCCCTCGGTGTCGACACCCTGCCCGAGGAGAACCGGGCCGCGCTCATCCGGGGTATACCCCTGCGCCGCCTTACCGAACCAGCCGATGTCGCTGCCGCCGCCGCGTTCCTGGCCTCCGACGAGGCGGAGTTCCTGACCGGCGTGTGCCTGCCGGTCGACGGGGGACGGAGCATCTCCTGACCCGGCCGGACGGCGGGGTCAGATCCCGAAACAGTTCCCCTCGCGGTAGATCAGCAGGCACTCCGTCTCCGGCAGGTGGTCGGGCTTCGGACCGACCAGTCGCAGCGTCCGGAAGCCGGCGTCCCGGCAGCCCTGCACGGCCGAGCGGTAGGCCTCGCGGTGCGCATCGTCGAGCAGGACGACGCCCGATGGGGACAGCGCCCCGACGGCGCTGGTCAGGCAACGCGCTCGTTCCACGCCGTCGACCACGACCAGGTCGTAGGACCCCTCCGTCTCGACCGCCGCGTCCCAGTACCCCGGGCCCGTCGCCCGGTAGAGCAGCGTGACGTGCTCCGGAGCCATGCGCCCGACCTCCTCGTACCACAAGCGATCATGCTCCACGGCGGTGACCGCGGAGCACCGGGCGGCGAAAAAGAGCGTGGAGTAGCCCGCGCCGCTCGAACACCGCATGCTCCGGCCGCAACCGCTCGTCGAGCAGGTGGATGGCGGGATAGTTGATCCAGGGCAGAGGCTCCCCGGCCGCATCGACGGGTTTGCGTTCGCGGAAGGACCGCAGCAACCCGGTCGTGCGGACGAAGGACCGGCGGTAGTGCAACAGGCGCAGCGCCCGGAAGAAGACGCCGACACGGGAGCGCCGTCCTCGAATCACGGCCTGGCCCCGGAAAGCACGACCCGTCAACGTTATTCAGTTCCGCCCACCACCGCAAGCGTACCGGCCCAGGACCTTCCGGCGTTCGGCAACCCACCGCCCGGCGCGGCTGCCGATAGTTGTCGGAAGAACTCGGGCCGGGCGAGCCTGGGGCGACACCGGCAACGGTAAGAGGGCCGTCGTAGAGGCTCCAGAAGTCGAGCCGCGGAGCCGTTGCCGCGCCCGACGCCGCCGTTCCACAGGGCCCGGGGGCGGCGGCAGGACCTGGAGCGGGATCCGCGAGCCGCTGGCAGGCGCGTTCGAAGTCGCCGTGATTGCCGGTGAGAGAATCGTGGCATTATTCCAATCAATCCTGTGGAAGCTCGAAAGATGACAAGAATCTTCCTTGCGCTACTGACGAATCTCCTCGTTGGCGGCCTGGCTTGGGTCTCATTCGACACCAACGCATCAGAGCTGAAGTTGCACGTTGCACCGGCCGAACGTTTGATGACCGAACCAGCCTACGTCGCGGTCGCCGGAGCGCCCCCCGGCTCTGAAGTGTGGATTGAAGGCACCTTCACTGACAACGGAGGGCAAGTGTGGTCATCTCGAGGCATTTACTTCGCCAACCACATGGGTTTCGTTGACACATCATCATCAGCCTCACTCGCAGGCACTTACCAGGGCGTAGACGCCGAGGCGCTCTTCTGGTCCATGTTGCCCGTGCCCCCCGATGAACTGGACGGCGCCAGTGTCGCCAATCGGCAAGAGGACTGGCCCTCGTTTCCCGACTTCGACTCGTGGAACGCTGCCCACGAACTCCGCAAGGATCCCGTGGTCGTCAACTTCCGCGCCGAACTACGGGGTGCATTGGCAGGCACGGCCCCTGTTGCCACGGCCTCGCAAAGTGTGTCCTTCATCGCCGATGGGGTCAAACGTATACCCGTATCTGAGGGCGATATTCGCGGAGTACTATACGAAGCGCCCGGCGGCGGTCCGAACCCGGTGGCCATGATCGTGACCGGGTCTGGCGGTGGAGTTTACGAAGGTAAAGCCGCGTTACTGGCATCACATGGCATCACCGCACTCGCTCTGGCTCATTTCAACTACCCGGGTCGGCCCAGGATGCTGCTCAGTATCCCGCTGGAGTATTTCAGCGAATCGATGAAGTGGCTTGCGGATCGCTATGAACAAGATCGCGTCGTCATCCTGGGCGCCTCCCGGGGCGGCGAAGGGGTACTCCTGATCGCTTCGGCCTTTCCAGACCAGGTGTCCGCTGTTATTGCAGAAGTGCCCGCGAACATGGTCTTTGCGGGTTGCTGTACCGAGGATCTTGGGTCAGGGCCAGGCTGGACCCTGAACGGGAAACCCCTGCCTTACGTGGATTGGCAGTACTCAGGCCTGACCAAAAGCGGGATCTGGGCTCCATCGCACCAGTCCCGCGAGGTCTTCCGCAAGGGCATCACCGACCACGACTACGACGATCCTCGCTGGATTCCCGTTGAGCGCATACAGTCGCCCATCCTGATGATCACCGGCGACGCGGATGGTCTGTGGGCCGCCGACATTGCTTCGCAGAGAATTCTCGAACGGCTCAAAGCCAAGAACTTTGCATACCCGGCCGAGCACATCAACTATGCAGGCGCGAGCCATGTAGTATCCATGCCAATGCTGGTTAAATCGCTTGCGGATCGCATGCGCAGTCAAGGCTACGGTTTCCTGAGTATGGGGGGACATCCAAGAGCCAACGCACATGCGCAAACGGATGCTTTCCGAAAGACGATCATGTATATCAAACGTCACGGTTCCTCCGGCTAGCCCTACATTGGATCGCCAAACGATGAAGCTCGGAAAGACAACGCGCGATGCTGCCCTGGCCTTCGCACTACTGCTGTCAAGCGCGTCCGCGCATGCGGACATGGCATTACACGTAACACCCAAGAGTAGACTTTTCACGGACCCTGCCTACGTTACGGTGAGCGCCGCCCCTCCGGGTGCTGAGATAACCATCGAAGCAACGCTCACGGATCGCGGGGGCCAGGCATGGACGTCCAGAGGTGTTTTCTATGCTGATTTGAGTGGCGAGGTCGATCTCTCTCGGGACGCCTCCGTGTTTGGCACCTACAAGGGCATCGATGGCGAGGCCATCTTCTGGTCCATGCAGCCCGCGACTTCTGCACAGCTCTCTGCCGCGGGCAACACGATGGACAACATCGACAGCCCGAGGAGATATCCAGATTTCGACGCCTTCAATGCCAGCTACGATCTCCGCAAGGCACCGGTGGAAGTCACGCTCAACGCGCAGGTCACCGGTATTCTGGCAGACAGCGACAAGCAAGCTGCAACGGCAAGACAGGTCGTAGTGCTGGTGGATGAGGCCGTTCAACGTGTTGTGGTTTCTGAAGGCGACATGCGCGGCGTGATTTACGAGGCGCCAGGCATGGGTCCGCACCCACTGGCCGTGGTCGTGACCGGGTCCACCGGGGGTATCAACGAACTGAAGGCGATGTCTCTGGCCAATGAAGGCATAACCACCTTTGCGCTCGCCCACTTCAACTACCCGGGACGCCCAACGAGCTTGATGAGTATTTCGCTGGAGTACTTCCAGAATGCCTTGGCCTGGTTTGCCGGCCGTTATGATCAGACGCGGGTGGCGCTCCTCGGAGACTCACGGGGCGGTGAAGGCGTTTTGTTGATCGCCTCCAGTTTTCCTGATCAAGTATCTGCGCTGATTCCCGGGGTACCGTCGAACATGGTCTATGCGGGCGTCGATATCTCCACGATGGAACATGGACCGGCATGGTCACTAAACGGTGAGCCCCTACCCTACTTTGACTGGAAGTTCACCGACTTGACACCCAGTCACCTGTGGCCGGGCTCCGGGGAGGCCAGACACATCTATCTGGAAACCATGCTTACGCCCGGCCTCGATGATCCGCGTTGGATCCAGGTGGAGAACATCAAGTCGCCCATTCTGCTGATTTCGGGCGACGCCGACGCAGTTTGGCCGTCCGACATCGCTTCCGAACGAGTCGTGGCGCGACTGCAGGCAAAGGGCTTCGAGTACCCGGTCAAACACCTGGAGTACAGAGGCGCCGGACACTTGGTGATCATGCCGGCGTTGGTCAAATCCAGAGGCGAGTTTGCAGAAGTGGTGGTGCCTGGTGTGCCGGGATTGACGATTGGTGGCGCCCCGGCACGGAACGCCCACGCGCAGACCGACGCGTTTCGCAAGACGGTGGACTTCATCAAACACCACGAGTCTGCCGAGGACTAGACAGCGGCGCGCAACGTCCGTGCGTCGTATAGTCGCCCGACACGATCGCTGACGACGGTGCGCGGTGCGCTCACCCGAACCAGGAAATCCGGACACCACCCACGGGCAGCCTCAGCCACGCCGCGTGGTGGTCTGGCGTTTCACGGACGGCAAGCCGGGCCACGAGAAGCAGTCCCTCGGCCTGCTGCAGGCCCTCGCCGAACGGGTCGCGCTCGAGACCCACCGGTTCGATGTCCGCTTCACCCACCTGTTCTGGCGTCAGCTCCGCGGCCATGCCCTGCATGGGTACATCGAGATTCCCGTTCCCGACCTGATCGTCGGGGTCGGCCACCGCACGCACCTGTACATGCTGCTGACGCGCTTCGTCTGCGGTGGCCGGGTGGTCGCGCTGATGAAACCCAGCCTTCCGCACCGGTGGTTCGACCTCGTCTTCGTGCCGCGCCACGACCGCTACCTGCGCAAGGGCAACCTGGTCGAGACGCGCGGCGTCGTCTGCCCCGCCACCTGCGGCGACAAGCGCGCCGGGCGGGGGCTCATCCTGGTCGGCGGCAGGAACCGGCACTTCGAGTGGGATCCCGGCGAGATCGCCACGCAGGTGACCGGGATCGCCCGGTCCTCTCCGGAAACGCACTGGTCGGTGTGCGACTCCCCCCGCACGCCCGCTGCGTTCCGCGCCGCCCTTCCCGAAGCGCCGAACCTCGCGTTCCGGCACTGGCGCACCACCGCGTCGGACTTCCTCGAGGGCGCCCTCGCGGAGGCGGCCTACGTCTGGGTGACCGCGGACAGCGTGTCGATGCTCTACGAGGCCCTGTCCGCGCAGGCGACCGTCGGCGTCATCGCCCTCAAGAAACGCCGGCCACACCGGGGCAACAAGCTCTCCCGCGGCATCGCGCTGCTGCGCGCCCAGGGACACGTCTACCTGTCGAGCGACGGCTACCGCCTGCGGGACGCACTCCCCCCGCCCCATTTCTTCAGCGAGAGCCGCCGCTGCGCGGACATTGTGGTGCGGCGGATGCTCAGTCCGCCGCCAGCAGTTCCGCGTACACCCTGAGCGTCTCGTCCTGCATCCGCGACAGCTCGAAGGGACAGGGACGCACTTCCGGCATGACGCCGTCCAGGAGTGCCGCCACGCGCCCCACCAGCGCTTCGAAATCCCCGTCGGGTACCAGGCCCTGCGGAAAGCAGGCAGCCACCGTCTCCGCGGGACCGCCGCTGTCGAAGGCCACCACCGGCGTGCCCAGGCTCAACGCCTCGATCACCGTGCGTCCGAACGGCTCGGGGTGGGTCGACAGGTTGAAGCACAACTCGGCAGACGCAAGCCACTCCCGGAGGTCCGACCGATGGCCGGCGAAGGTGACGCGCCCACCGAGCCCCAGCCGCCCACACTCCCGCGTGAGTTCCGTCGGGAACGCGCTCCGCGGCCGGTCCGGGCCTCCCACGAGGACGCCGTGAACGGCTTCCCGCGAGGGAGCGACCTCCGCCAGGAGCCGGAGGAACGTGCTTCCGCCCTTCCAGCGGACCAGCCGCCCCGGCAACACGAGGAGCCGCTTGCCGGTGAGTTCCGGAAACTCCTCCCACAGCGCCGTACGCCAGGCGGCCGGGGGGACGTGGCCCCTGGGGAACTCCGTGGCGTCCACCCCCCGGTGGATCAACCGCACGATCTCCGGGTCGCAACGCGGGTAGTTGGCGAATATGTAGTCGCGGACCGACGCGGAGATGGCGACGACGCGCTCCCCCCGCGTCATGATCCCGCTGTAGCCGTTCACCGTGTACAGGCCGTGCACCGTGGTGACGAAGCGCGGCCGACGGTCGACCGCGAGCCGGCGGATGGCCCACCAGGCCAGCCAGGCCGGCAGCCGCGAGCGCGCGTGCACGATGTCGGCGCCCAGCCCCGAGAACACGTTGCGCAGCTTCCCGACCTGCGACAGGCTCGCGATGCGCTTCGCGTGTACCGGCATCTCGATGTGCACGGAGCCGGCGGCGACCAGTTCCGGGACAAGCCGGCCCCCGGACGAGATCACCGTAGATCGATGACCCGCCCGAACCAGGGCCGCGCCGATCTCCAGCGTCCCCCGTTCCACGCCGCCCGCTTCGAGCGCTGGGAGGATCTGAACCACGTGCATGTCCGGACCACCGTGATCGGAAGGAACGCCCCTCGGCCAAGCCGCCCGGGCATGGAACGACCGCCAGCGGTCGCTACACTTCCGTGAGGCGGTTCCTCCATACAAGGCGGATCGGATGACTGTCAAGGTAGGCCAGATACTCGCCGGGCGCGCCCACGGCGGCGCCGAACTCTTTTACGACCGCCTGGTTCCCGCCCTCCACCGGCGCGTTGCCCAGGTCGCCATCGTGCGGCCCGAGGGCGAGCGGGCCGATTCCCTCGCCGCGGCCGGCGTGCCGACGTATCCGTTCCGTTTCGGCTCGCACCACCTGGACTGGCGGACGCGGCTCGGGATCGCACGCACCTTGCGCCTCGAGGGCGCGGCCCTCGCAATCACCTGGATGAGCCGGGCCAGCCAACTGACCCGACCCGGCATCTGCCCGGTCGCCGCGCGGCTCGGCGGGTTCTACTCAATGCGCAACTTCCGCCACTGCCGGCGCTTCATTCCCATCACCGAGGGCCTCGCGCGCCATGTCGCCGCCGCGGGCGTGCCGCGGGACCGCATCCACGTCATCGGCAACTTCGTCGACGAGACCGACGCCGAGCCCCTCGACCGCGGCGCGTTCGATACGCCGCCGGACGCACCGCTCCTCTTCACCTGCGGGCGCCTGCACGCCAACAAGGGCTTCGACGTCCTCCTGCACGCGATGACGCGCGTTCCGGACGCCTACGTCTGGATCGCCGGCGACGGTCCCCTCGAGGCCTCCCTTCGTGCCCTGTGTACGCGCCTCGGCCTCGACGGCCGAGTGCGCTTCCTGGGGTGGCGTTCCCCGGTGACCGCCTTCCTGCGCACGGCCGACGCGTTTGTCTGTCCGTCGCGTCACGAGCCCCACGGCAACATCGTGCTGGAAGCGTGGGCCCACGGCTGCCCCATCGTGGCGACGGACACCCACGGCCCCGCGGAACTCATCGAGCATGGCAGGACCGGATGGCTCTGCGCCAACGAGGATGCGGACGAGATGGCGAGCGGGATTCGCCAGGTGCTGGGCGACCGGGCCCTGGCAGGCGACCTTGCGGAAGCCGCGGGAGCGCGTTACCGGGAGCGCTTCTCGTCGGCCCACATTCTCGATCGCTACGAGGAGTTCATCGACATCGCGGTTCGCGACCCTTAGCGCCCCTCACGAGAACCGATACCGCGCCAACGCGATGTGGCGGCCGCGGCTGTCCGGCAGGTCCAGGGCGAACCCGGCATCGAAGAGCCGCTCGAGGAGCCGGTTCGTCCGTTCGTACCCCACGACCTGTTCGTGGACGCTGAGCAGGAGGATGCGTACGTCGGCGAAATCGTCGATCGCCGTCAACAGGTCCCGCTCGCTGCCCTCCACGGCGACGTTCAGCACGGAAATCCCACGCCCCCGCAACAGCGGCGCGACGTCGGCCGTCGGGACTGACACCGTCTCGATGTCGCCCGCCTTCGAGGTGAGGGACGAACGTCCGAGTTCCTCGTTCAGGTGGAAGTCCACGTCTGCCGGATCGCCTCCCGGGACGGCTGCGGCCCGCAGCAGTTCGATGTCCTGCCCGTTGGCCGCGAAGTTGACCTCGGCGAGTGTAGCCGCACGGGGGTCCGCCTCGAGGCAGACGACGTTCTCGGCGCCCACCATGGACGCCGCGTAGAGCGCGGTCAGCCCGATGCCGCCCCCGACGTCGAGCACGACATCGTTCGGCTCGACCCGGTTGCGGAGCTGTCGGACCTTGTGTCGCTCATACCGCCCGCGCAGCAACGCGCGGCGGATGGTCGGACCCATGTGGGGCGATGTGATCCGCAGGCGCTGTCCGTGCAGCACGATGCGCGACGGCCGCGTCGCCTTGCGCCACCACTTCCTGGCCGAGCGGGAGATCGGCATCGTCGGTCAGTCGGGGGGCGCACCCCCGTCGAGCCACGGCATGGCCGCCGCCTCGTGGGGCCAGAGGAACTCGAAGCCGGCCCGCTCGGCGGGGCGCTTGTCCAGGTCCTCCCGGTCGCCGATGTGATAGTAGACGTCGGCGTCGAAGCGCGCCTTGACGTCGGGCAGCATGTGCTTCGACACGGTGAAGTCGACGGCGATGTCGTGGGCTTCCCAGATCGCCCGTTGCGCGCTGATCGGCCGGTCGGAGCAGCTTCCCACCAGGCAGCCCTGGGCCTTGACCGCGCGAACGAGGTCCATCGGGAGTTCGCCCGGTGGATCGCCCACGACCAGCGTGCCGTCTATGTCGAAGCTGATGAGGATGCTCCCGTCCGCCAACCCGTTCGCCCCTTTCCGCCGAAGCACGGCGCAGTTTCGCATATAGTGCGGGTCCGATGACCGGGTCGCGGCCGCCGGGGAAGGACCATGACGCTCGAGGAAGAAGCGCTCTTCGCCAACGACACGTTCTATCTCGCCTTCACGCACAAGGACTTCGCCGCCATGGAGCGCCTGTGGGCGGCGGACCACCCGACGCTGTGCATCCACCCCGGTTGGCGGGCGCTGGTCGAGCGGGACGAGATCGTCGAGAGTTGGCGGCAGATCCTCGGCAACCCGCAGCAGGCGGGGATCGACTTCTACAACGCCTCGGCCAAGGCGTTCGAGTCCGTCGTCATGGTGACCTGCTACGAGGAACTCCCCGGCTCCGTCTGCGTCGCCACCAACGGCTTCGTCAGGGAGGGCGGCGACATGCGCATGTTCCACCACCACTCCGGCCCCTGCGCCGATCCGCCGGCGCCGACCGGGCCCGGCGACCGGCGCCGGCACTGACCGACGGGAGGCGAACGGGCGCTACGACGCCAGTGCAGGCGGGGGCACGACGCCCCCGATCTCCTCCGAAATCCGGCAGGCGCACTCGATGGTCGTGTGATCCCGGTAAGGTGCGCCGACGATCTGCACGCCGATCGGCAGGCCCTCGCCGGACGGTCCCGTCGGCACACAGGTGCTCGGCAGGTACGAGGCGATCACGACACCCGACCAGAACGAGGACTCCATGTACGGTCGCGCCTCACCGTCCACCTCCGTCGTGCGCTCGGCGAACGGCCGATGGTCGTGGGGAATCGCCGGCACGGCGAATTGCGGACAGACGAGCACGTCCCACTCGCGGAAGAAGGCGTCCCAGGCGCGGCGCAGGCGCTCGCGGCGGAAATCGTGCCGGATCCAGTCGCGGTGGCTCATGACCGACGCCCGGGCCACGATCGCGTCGGCGGACATGTCCTCGGGGTCCAGGGCCGCGACCCGCTCGCGGATCTTCTCGATCTGGCTCGCCGGCTGGCCGCTCGACATCACCGCGGTCACCAGGTTCTGGAACACGACGTGCGCCTTGCGCAGGTCGAAGTCGGGCCGGGCCGTATGGGACACCGTGGCGCCGAGCTTCGAGAACGCCTCGCCGACCCGGTGCACGCGTTCGGCCGTCTCGGCGCTGACCGGCGCGATGTCCTCGTTCGACCACACCGCGACACGGAGATCGGCGATGCTCTCGAAGCCCGGCCCGGGCAGGTCGAGGCGCCAGCCGGTCGCTTCCCGCTCCGTGGGGCCCGCCATGACGTCGAGCGTGACGGCGAGATCTCCGGCATCCCGCGCCAGCGGCCCGCACACGCTGAGATCCGGGTCCGGCACGCCGGGCACGACCTCGTGACCGGACATGGGCACGATCCCCCACGTCGGCTTGTGACCGAAGACGCCGCAGAAGTGGGCCGGCGTGCGGATGGAACCGCCGATGTCCGACCCCGCCTCCACGGTGGTGAATCCCGCCGCCACCGAGGCCGCGCTCCCACCCGACGAACCGCCGGGGGTCCGCTCGAGGTTCCAGGGGTTACTGCTCGTGCCGTAGATCGGGTTGTAGCTCTGCACGTCCGCCAGGTCGACGGGAACGTTGGTCTTGCCGAGGAAGTGCGCCCCGGCCGACCGGAACCGGCTGACGACCACGCCGTCGGCGTCCGCGACGTTGTCCCGTTGCGCCTCGATCCCCCATGTCGCCGGCGTGCCCTCCATCACGTAGGACTCCTTGATCGTGAGCGGCAGCCCGTGGAGCGGTCCCGTCGCGTCGCCCCGCGCCAAGGCCGCGTCGGCGGCCGCGGCGTCCTGCAGCGCGCGGTCGAACGTGCGTACCACGACGGCGTTGATGTCGCCGTCGAGCCGCTCGATCCGTTCGATGAAGTGCCGGGTCAGCTCGACGGAGCTGATCTCTCCACTGCGAACGAGTTCGGCAAGGTCCGTTGCGGAACGGAACGCCAGGTCCTGGGCCATCGCGGGTCTCCTTCTTCCGTACGACGCGGAACGGGCAAGACTACAGCGGTCGGGGCCGCGCTGCATCGGCGGCGTCCGCGGGGGCGCCGCAACACTGGCAATTCCGGCGCAATCGCTCTATAAAGGCTCGCAACGTCAAGCCCTTGCCCTCATGCGCGGCGGGGGCTCATGAAGGACGGGTACGTACATGAAGACAGTCACGACGATCCTGGCCGCCGCGGTGTTCGCCGCCGGCAGCGCCCACGCGACGGACACGCCCATCGAGGTCGCCTCCCTGCAGGTCAAGGAACGCCTCGCGGCCATCGAGCAGATCAACGTCACCGCGAAGAAGGAAGTCGACGCCACGGCCGAGGCCGCGGATGCCGAGGTGGCGGCCATCCTCGAACTGGCCGAGGGACTCGAAGAGGAATAGCTCCGGGCGGGAAGCCCAGGCGGGGAGCCCAGGCGGGGAGCCCTCCGCGGGGCGAGCGGGCGGCAAGCGTTCGCCCCTCCCCGGACGAGTCGCTTCAAGGCGCCGCGGACGCATCCTCCCGCGAGGCCATAGGCACGCATTTCCCGTACTCGACGAACAGCGACGCGCCCTCCTGCTCCTCGCGTGCCCCATAGAACGTCCACCCCCCGATCGCGGCGCGCGTGAAACGTCCCCGGACGGGATTGACGAGGAGCATCTCGGAGGGTGGGTTGTTGACGCAGCTGAACCCCTCGTTGCCGGCGCCCCCGCGCACGGGCCGGCACTCGAATTCGGTCTCTGCCCGGTCTGCCCCGGAGAGGGTGACGTAGAGACCCACCGGCGCCCCGTCCTGGCCGAGGAGGTGTTCCATGAAGAGCAGGTTCTCCCGGAGTTGGAACGCCCCCTCGAAGAACACCGACGCGTGGTACCGCTCCTCCGCCCCCGGGTAGTCGTGCATACCGACCGTCTGCACCGCCTTGCAGGAAGCCGGCAGCCAGTCGACCGGCTCGGCGGCCCATCCGGTCCACGCGGCCATTACGGCGAGCAGGCGCCCGGTCAGGCGACCCCGCCGCCGCGCGAAAGTGCCTTCCCCAATGCGTCCCGCCATGAACAGGGCCGTTCGTCGCAACGCGCGCATTATCCGGCGAACGCGCGCGGCACCGGAAGGACCCTGCGGGGCGACACGTCGCAACGCGGCCTCGGCTGGCTGGCGGTTCGGACCGCCGTACTCCTTGCCGGTGCCCTCGCCTTCGCCCCCACGCACGCTGACGATGCCGAGCGGACATGGTGCCAGGTCCACACGGACCACTTCGAGCTGCTGAGCGACCTCCCGGTCGAACGCGCTCGCGACCTCGCGGCGTCCCTGGTGCGGTTCCGGGAGGCGGCCCTGGCCTTCGTCCCGCGCCACCAGTCTCCCGCGCCACCGCCGCTGAAGATCGTCGCGTTCCGCCGCGCGCGGGACTTCCAGCGCATCTTCGAAGTGCGCCAGATCGCGGGATTCATGCAGTCCGGGCTCGAGCGGCACACCCTGGTGTTCGGCCCCGACGCCCGTGGTTCGGTCGCCAACCAGACGGCCTTCCACGAGTACACCCACTACCTGTTGCGGAGCCGTCAGGGCATCAACTTCCCCGTCTGGTACGAGGAAGGGTTCGCGAGCCTCCTCTCGACCATGCGCATCACCGACGACGCCGTCACCGTGGGCTACGTTCCCCCACGGGTACTCGAAGAGGTGCGGCGGCCGCGCTTGAGCGTTCGCGCACTGCTCGACGAACGCTACGAGCTCGACTGGGCGCGGCACGACCTCACGCGCCTCTATGCCAGGGCATGGCTGTTCGCCCACATGCTCCACTTCGGACACTTGGCCGGCCTGCCGGCGTACCACGAGGGCATCCCGGCGATGCTCGCTCACATCGACTCCGGCATGTCGAACGCTGGCGCGATGGAGGAGGCGCTGGGCGCAGGACTCGAGACGCTGCAGCGGCAAGTGCGGCAGTACGCCAGGAGACGCGACCTCCCCGTGCAACGCCTGCCCGTGCCGGACGGCGCGCCTGCCATACGCGACGAACGCTGCCTGGCCGAGACCGAAGTGCGCCAGGAGCTCGCCATGACGGCCGTCTCGCGGAACCGGGAGTACGCGCGCGACCTGTTCGCCCGCATCCTGGAGACGGACCCAGAGGACGTCGACGCCCTCGTCGGCCTCTCCCTCGCGGAGGACAATCCCCGCCTGGCCAGGGACGCCGTCATCCGCGCGCTCGCGGTCGAGCCCAGCCATTCCGCCGCCAACGTGCGGATGGCCGAAATCAAGGTGGCCGAGTGTCGCGGCAGTACGGCCACCAGGTGTCTGGATGCGTGGGACGAAGGAGCGCGCCACTACCGACTCGGCCTGCGCACGCAACCGGATAGCGTCGGCGCCGCCTACGGGCTCGGGGTGGTGTATCTCCACACCGGGCAGCCCGGCGACGCGGTGAACTACCTGCGGGTCGCCTACCGGCGGGCCCCCTGGGCGCCGCGCATCAACTTCTACCTCGGCGAGGCGTACCGGTTGACCGGCGACCGGGCGCGTGCCCGCACGCACCTCATGAAGGCCATGCACTGGGACGCCGACGAGCGCCGGCGGGAACGGGCATCGATGGCCCTGGGGCTTCTGGGGCCCTGACAAGGATGAGTACGTCTTTCGGGGGCGCCTACGGCGACTACGAGTGGGAGATCACCGGCCGCACGCTTCGCGTGATCGCGCGGGGGCGTGGCGTCCTGAAGGAGTTCGGGCCCGTGTTCGTCACGACGGACGAGCAGGCCCAATACGCCGCACAGGGCCGCATCGACCCCAACCGCGAGGAACTCGAGGCGCTGCGACGCGGCCAGTCGCCCGCCTCCGGCGATCCCTGACGCCCCTGCTTGGTCTAGGCGGCGTCCCGCTCCCGCTTCCCCCGCCGTTCGAGGAAGCGTTTCTTCATCTGTGGGCTGCCGTACTTCATGAGCCGCGAGTAGTCGGGTCCGCGCTCGTCCCAGCCCATCTGGTCGTCGGCGCCCACCAGGCGCGCAAACTCCGGCGGGTTCCGGTCGAGCATCTCCTGCGTCACCCGCCACTGGTACGCCTCCTGGGTCTTCAGGCGCCGGTGGCAGTGATAGCTCGTCACGTTCAGCCGCAGGCCGTCGGTCTTCTTCTCGAACGCGCCATGCCAGGTGTTGCCGTGCCACAAGATGAGCGAGCCCGCCTCGGCCTCCACGGGCACCGCGGCCTCCTCCCCCTCCCCCGGCATCGGCTGGCGACAGTACGTGTGGCTGCCCGGCACCATGGCGATGGCCCCGTTCTCCAGGGTGTAGTCGGTGAGGCAGTAGGCCGCGTTGGCCACGTCCGAGCACGCCGGCAACCGCCCGTCGCGGTCGGGTGGCGAGTCGCTGTGCAGGCCCATCGACTCCCGTGTCCCCTTCCACTTCACGAACGAGGTCAGGCTGGAGAGCTGATGCTGTCCGCGCATGAGGTAGTCGATCAAGGTGTAGAGCGTCGGATTGACGATCCACTCCTCGAAGACGCGATCCGCCATCAGCAGGTAGTACAGCAGAAACTGGCCGTCCCGCTGCGGCTGCACTTCGTAGTGGCCGGCTGCGCCGTTCCGGTCGAGGGCGAAGTCCACGCCGGTGCGCTCCCTGCAGAGGCGCAGCACGGTCCCCCGGATGCGCTCGAGAAAGGCGCGCTCCGCGACCTTGTCGGGCGGCACTACGGTGAAGCCATAGGTGTCGAGCTCGAAAATGTTCTGCTCGAGTCCCAGCTCCCGTATCCGGCGGAAGGTCGGGTTGATCGTCTCTGTATTCTTGAACTCACCGAATCGCATTGTCCCCTCCCCGGGCCCGTCAGGCCGCCTCGGCCGCCTTTGTCTTCTTCATGTCCGCAAGCCGCGCGAACCGTTCCTTTACCTCCGGGCTCGCATACTTCATCGGCCGGGAGTAGTCGGGCCCACGCTCGTCCCAGCCCATCTCGTCGTCGGCGCCCACCAGGCGCGCGAACTCCGGCGGGTTGCGGTCAAGCATCTCCTGCGTAACCCGCCACTGGTAGGCTTCCTGGGTCTTGAGCCGCCGGTGGCAGTGGTAGCTCGTGACGTTGAGCCGCAGGCCGTCCGTCTGCTTCTCGAACGCGCCGTGCCACATGTTGCCGTGCCAGAGGATGAGCGAACCCGCCTCGCCTTCCACCGGGACGGCCTGGTCTTCGCCCTCCCCCGGATTCGGCTGACGGCAGTACGTGTGGCTGCCGGGCACCATCGCGATGGCGCCGTTCTCCAGGGTGTAGTCGGTCAGGCAGTACGCCGCGTTCGCCACGTCCGAGCAGGCCGGGAGCCGTCCGTCCCGGTCCGGCGGGGAGTCGCTGTGCAGCCCGAGCGTCCCGCGCTCGCCCTTCCACTTCACGAACGACGTCAGGCTCGAGAGCTGTTGCTGTCCGCGCATCAGGTAGTCGATCAGGGTGTAGAGCGTCGGGTTCACGACCCACTCCTCGAATACCCGGTCCGCCATCAGCAGGTAGAAGAGCAGGAACTGGTCGGGGATCTGTGGCTGCGCCTCGTAGTGCCCCACGGAGCCGTTCTGCTCCAGGTCGAAGTCGACGCCGGTGCGTTCCCGGCAGAGGCGCAGGACGGTCCCGCGAATCCGCTCGAAGAAAGCACGGTCGGCGACCTTGTCCGGCGGCACGACGGTGAACCCGTAGGTGTCGAGCTCGACGACGTTTTCCTCCAGCCCCAGTTCCTGGATGCGCCGGAACGTCGCGTTGAGCGCTTTCGTGTTCTCGAAGTCGCCGAATTGCATGGCTCCCCTCCCCGGGACCGTCCTCAAGCCCCGGATGGTAGCACTCTGCGGTGTTCTTACCCGCTGCTAAGATCGCTGCAGACCCACGGAGTACGCCATGTCCTCGACCCTCAAGCTGGCCTTCCTCGGCTGCGGCGGCATCGCCCGCTTTCACCTGCGCGGCATCCGCGCCGACGCGCCACGGATCGCCGTCACCGCCGCCATCGACGTCGATCCCGCCAAGGCCGGTGCGTTCGCGGAGGAGACCGGCGCCGCGCCCTTCTCGTCGCTCGACGAAGCGCTGACCGACGGGGACTTCGACGCGGTGGACATCATGCTGCCCCACGACCTGCACGAGGAGGCCGCCGTGCGCTGCTTCGAAGCGGGCCGGCACGTGCTGCTCGAGAAACCGATGGCGCCCACGCTCGATGCTTGCGAGCGTATCCTCGCCGCCGCCCGGAAGGCGGGCACCGTGTTCATGGTCGCCGAGAACGCCCAGTACTGGCCCGAGGTCGTCCGCGCCCGGGACGCGATCGAGGCCGGAGCCATCGGCGAGCCGATCGCCGCGCGCGCCAGGTTCGCGAACAACCCGCGCCGGGACTTCTTCCTGGATCCCGAGGAAGCCCGCCCGTGGCGCTTCAACGCGGGCCGCACGGGCGGCGGGATCGTCGTCGACGGCGGCTCGCACTGGATCCGGCCGCTGCGCATGTGGCTCGGGGAGGTCGACGCGGTGGTCGCGACGCTCGGCAGGCCGCTGCACCAGATGGAGGGCGAGTCCCTGGCGCACGCGCTCCTGCGGTTCCGGTCCGGACCGACCGCGACCTTCGAGGCCTTCTACGGCGAGGGCATCTTCGGGCCCAGCGAGCTATGGCGCATCACGGGTCACGAAGGAGAGATCGCCGTCGGTGGCTCGAGCGGTGCGGTGCTGTACAACGACACCCACCGGGACGGGGAGCAGTTGATGGAGCCGGCCGGGTACGCTGCCTCGTTCGGACCGGAACTGGCCGATTTCGCCCACGCCGTCCTCGATGGCGCGCCCCTGCAGGCCGGACCGGAGGAGTCTCTGGGTGAACTGCGGACGGCCCTCGCCATCTACCGCTCGGCGGCGAGCGGCGGTTGGGAAGAGGTCTGGTAGGACGCGGCGACGCCGCGGGCGGTCAGAACGTCCGTCCGAGTTCGAACGAGAACCGCTCCTCCTCGTCCCACGGCGCGGAGTTGAACGGGATCGCCAGGGCGAACGTCATCGGCCCCATGCCCGTCAGCCACGTCACCGAGAGGCCGGCGCTGTAGCGCAGTTCGTCCGCGGAGGGCTCGGGGCACCGCACCAGGATCTCCTCGATCGCCACGCCGCTCGCCGCCGCGAGGCGCTCCGCGGTCGGGCAGTCCGTGTTGAAGACGTTGCCGACGTCGACGAACAGCACCGGGCGGAACTGGCGATTGTTCTCCACGAGGGGCAGCGGGAAGATCAACTCCGCGCCCCCCACCACCATCAGGTTGCCGCCGATGGGCGAACCGTCGCGGTCGTAGACGATCGTGTTGGGGCCTTCCGTTGCCCGGGGACCCAGCGTGCTGTTCTCGAAACCGCGCACGGACCCGAATCCGCCGGCGAAGAAGTGCTCGTAGAACGGGAAGGTCTCGGTGTCCCCGAAGACACCGCCGTAGCCGACTTCGGCGCGCAGGCGCACCGACCAGTTCTCGCCGAACGGGAAGTACATCTCGCCGTCGTAGCGCAGCTTGTAGAACGACAGGTCGCTGCCGGGCACCGCCACTTCGAGCGCCACGGTCTGGGACGTGCCAGCGGTCGGGAAGAGACCGCGGTTCAGGGTCGAGCGCCGCCACAGCGCCTCTCCCTTGAAGTTCAGGAAGTCCTCACCCTCACGGTCGATGAAGTCCGCGATCTCGAGCGCCGCGAAGAGCCCCTCGGTGATCTTCGTCTGCTCCACCGTGAGCCCGAACTGCAGCCGCTGCGTCTCGCCCACCGGAATGCCGAAGTTGACGCCCCCGCCCACGGAATCGGTGGAGAACCGGGCCAGGTTCCGCCCGTGGAAGTCCGACCGGCGAAAGAACAGGTTGTAGCCGCGGCTCACCCCGTCCGCCGTGAAGTAGGGATCGAAATAGTTGAAGTGGACCGCCTTCATGAAGTCGCTCCAGCTCAGGTTGAGCCCGAGGCTGTTGCCGGTACCGGCGACGTTCTGCTGCTGATAGCC
Source organism: Gammaproteobacteria bacterium (assembly GCA_009840715.1). Lineage (GTDB taxonomy): Bacteria > Pseudomonadota > Gammaproteobacteria > Pseudomonadales > Azotimanducaceae > VXNE01. The sequence continues at coordinate 7,215 of VXNE01000232.1, read as the reverse complement.
CGCGGACAGGATCAGTCCCCACCCCTCGCTGTAGCCGACCGTGCCGGTGATGCTCCCGGTCGGCTGCTCCTTGACCGTGAACTCCACGTCGATCTGGTCGTCGGTGCCCGGCGCCTCGGGGGTCTCGACGTTCACTTCCTCGAAGTAGCCGAGCCGCTCGAGGCGCACCTTGGACAGGTCGATCAGCGCGGCGGACGCCCAGCCGCCCTCCATCTGCCGCATCTCGCGGCGCAGCACCTCGTCGTGGGTGAGCGAATTGCCCGCGAAGGACAGCCGCCGCACGTAGGCCCGCTTGCCGGCGTCGATGTAGAACATCACGTCGACGGTGCCGTCCTCGTGGATCTCGGGGATGCCTGAGGCGGACGCGAACGTGTATCCCGAGTTGCCGAGCACCGCCGTGATCCGCTCCTCGGTGGCCGTCACCAGCGCGCGCGAGAACGTCTGTCCGGGGGCGACCAGGAACAGCGCGCGCACGGCGTCGGGCTCCACGTCGTTGAGTTCGCCGATGAGGTCCACCTCTCCGACCGTGTACTTCCCGCCCTCGTCGACGTTCACCGTGACGTACACGCGCTGCTTGTCCGGCGTGATGCTGACCTGGGTCGACGTGATGGACATCTCGACGTGGCCCCGGTCCTGGTAGTAAGACTCGAGCTTCTCGAGGTCGCCCTGCAGCTTCTCCCGCGAGTACTTGTCCCCGCCCCGGAAGAAGGAGAAGAGGCTCGGGTGCTTGAGGTCGAGTTCGTCGAGCAGCTCTCCCTGGGGGAAGATCGTGTTGCCGACCACGTTGATGTGCTGGATGCCCGAGTTCTTGCCTTCCTCGATGTCGATCTCGATGGCGACGCGGTTGCGCGGCAGTTCCTCCGCCTTGGTCTCGATGTTCGCCGCGTACCGGCCCTGGGCGACGTACTGCCGTTCGAGCTCGAGGCCCACGCGCTCGAGGGTCGCCTGCTTGAAGATCTCGCCTTCGCGGAGCCCCTGGTTGCCGAGTCCCTCGAGGAGGGACTCGTCCTTGATGGCCTTGTTGCCCTCGATCTCGATCGACTCGATGGCCGGTCGCTCGTCCACGGCGACGATGAGGATGTTGCCGTCGCGCAGGGCCTGGACGTCGTCGAAGTAGCCGGACGCGAACAGCGACCGGATCAGCTCCCGCACTGCGACCGCATCCACGGGATCGCCGACCTCGACGGGCAGCAGGTTGAAGACGGTCCCCGCCGACACGCGCTGTAGCCCCTGCAGGCGGATGTCCGCCACGCGAAACGTGTCCCAGGCCGCCGCCTGCGCCGCGAGGACGGCCGCGAGCACGCCCGCGGCGAGAGCACGCATGCCGGCGCGGGCGGGGCGCCTCCGGGTCACGCGATGCATGGGTTCGACCTCACGCGAAGCAATGGCGGCAGAGCATAACGGCCCGGAGTCCTCGTTCCAACGCGGGCGACCACGGTGCAGGCGTTACAGGAAACGCGTCACGTCGTTGTAGATGGCCAGCAGCATCATGCACGACACGACGAACAGTCCCATGCGGACGCCTATCGCCTGCACGCGTTCCGACACGGGTCGCCGGGCGACGATCTCGGCGGTCGCGAACAGGATGTGGCCGCCGTCCAGGATGGGGATCGGCAACAGGTTGATCACGCCGAGGCTGATCGACAGCAGCGCGAGAATGGCGAGGAAGCTCCGCCAGCCCGACTCCGCCGAGTCCTTCGCCACCTTCGCGATCATGATGGGTCCGGAGAGGTTCTTCGGCGAAACCAGACCCGCGACCATCTTCTTCAGCAGACCAAGGGTCAGCACGGTGTTGCGCGCCGTTTCCTGCGCTCCGACGACGATCCCCCCGAGGAAGGACGACCGGATGGTCCGTGTCGGCGCGCGCATCCCGGCGAAGCCGATCATGCTGCCGTCGACCGCTTCCACCGCGTCCGGTACCAGCCTCAGGTCGACCTCGCCGCCGTCCCGGGCGACCACGACGGACAACGGGTTCTCCGGCGATCCGCTGACGGCGCGCACCCAGTCGGACCAGCCCGCGACGGGCGCGCCACCGGCGGACACCACCCGGTCCCACGCCTCGAAGCCCGCGCGCTCGGCCGCGCTGTCCGGGAGCCCCTCCCCCCCGCCGGCCGGGAGCATCGGCGAGATGCCGAGCGAGCCGAGCAGGTCCGGCTCCTCCTCGAGCCGGTGCCAGTCGTCGATGGCGAGGACATGGCGCCGGGACGTCGTCGAGTCAGGCCAACGCGCCTGGACCTCGATCTCTCCCGAATCCCCGAGCCGGCTCGCGAGCCCGAGGCCGACGTCCGTCCAGGTGCGCGTCTCGCGTCCGTCCACGCCGACGACTTCCTGCCCGCCGCGCAGGCCCGCCAAATCCGCGGCCGAGCCCGGTTCGACGGCGCCGACGAGGGGCGGAAACACGGTGACGCCCGTGACGGCGATAAACCAATAGACGAGAAAGGCCAGCACGAAGTTCGCCGCCGGGCCGGCGACGGCGATGGCGATGCGCCACCACGGCGACAGGCGGTCGAACGCCTTGTCGCCCGCACCGGCGGGCCCATCCGTCGCCGCGTCCCCGGACTCGTACATGCGCAGGTAGCCCCCGAGGGGGATCGCCGCGATGACGAACTCCGTGCCCCGGCTGTCCTTCCACAGGTAGAGCGGCCGCCCCATGCCCACCGAGAACCGCAGGATCCGCACGCCCGAGGCGCGCGCGACGACGTAGTGTCCGAGCTCGTGAACGGTGACGAGGACGCCCAGCGTGATCAGCAGGTAGAAGACGTACCAGAGTGCATCCATGCCTGACGGGACCTCTCGGGAGCGACTGCGTCCGACCGAACCGGTCGACTAGTCGGACGACGGTTGGATCATAACAGCAGGGGCAGGCAGACGGCCAAGACCGGCGCCACGGCCACGGTCGAATCGATCCGGTCGAGCACGCCGCCGTGCCCCGGCAGCAGTCCCCCCGAGTCCTTGACGTCCCGCGCGCGCTTGACGGCGCTCTCGAACAGGTCCCCGACGATCGCCACCACCGCCAGGCCGAGCGCGAGGATGACCCAGCCGGACAGTGGTTGCCATCCCAGGCCCCACGCCATGGCGCCCGCAGCGACGACGGCGACCGCCGTTCCACCGAACGCTCCCTCCCAGGTCTTGCCCGGACTCACCCGGGGCGCCAGACGCCGGCGGCCGAACGCCCGGCCGGCGAAGTACGCCCCGCTGTCCGCGGCCCACACGAGCACGAACATCCAGAGGATGAACCAGTGGCCGAAGTCGTGCTGCTTGAGCACCACCAGGCCGAGCCAGGCCCCGGCGAAGACCGGCGCCCCGGACACCGCCAGCCACGCCCGGCCGGACGCGATCGCCCGTCCGGAGGGAAAGCTGACGACGAAAGCCGCGGCGAGGACCCAGAACAGCGCGGACGCCGCGAGGACGATCGGCCAGGCGGCCGGAGCCGCCCACACGAGGGCCAACAGACCCGCCCCGGCCAGGGTGTACGCGACCCGCGAGACGACGCTTTGGAAACCCGACAGCGTCGCCCACTCGTAGAGACCCGGGACCGCCAGCGCGAGCACGAAGAGCGCGAACGCGCCCACCGGCAGGAACACGACGCCTCCGACGACGACCGCGGCCAGGACCACGGCCGTGACGATGCGCTGTCTGAGCAAGGGCGCTCCGCCTTGAGGGCTCGGTTCAGCCGTGTCCGAAACGCCGCGGGCGCGCGTCGAAGTCCGCGAACGCCAGACCCAGTTCGTGCACGCCGAAGTCGGGCCAGTAGTCAGGGGCGAAGTAGAGTTCCGTGTAAGCGATGTCCCACAGCAGGAAGTTGCTGATGCGCCGGTCACCCCCGGTGCGGATGCACAGGTCCGGCGCCGGCAGCCCCGCTCCCGCAAGATTGAGGTACGAGGCGAACACGTCATCGTCCACGCGTTCCGGCAGGAGCCGCCCCGCGCGCGCATCCTCCGCCATCCGCCGGGCCGCCTGGGCGATGTCCCACCGCCCCCCGTACCCCGCCGCGATATTCAGGGTCAGACCCCCATTCCGCCGCGTCAGGCGCTCGGCACGGTCCATCAGGTGGCGGAGGTCCGCGGCGAAACGCGACCGGTCGCCGATGATGCGCAGCCGCACGCCCCGCTCGCGGAGCTCCTCGACGTCATGCGTGAGGAACTCGCGCATGAGCTTCATGAGCGGCCGGATCTCGCGCCTCGGGCGTTGCCAGTTCTCCGTGCTGAAGGCGAACAGCGTCAGGAACTCGACCCCCGCCTCCGCGCACGCGTCCGCGACGGGGCGGACGTTCTTCGCCCCCGCGCGGTGCCCGGCCGCGACCGGCAGCCGGCGCCGCTCCGCCCACCGGCGGTTGCCGTCCATGATGATCGCGACGTGACGCGGCACGCACGCCGGCCAGGTGGCGTCCGAGACGGTTCCCTCCTCGAGGCGGGCTTCGGACATGCGACGCTCCTCCGGTCGGCCTGGCGACGGCGATCACGACGGACGTTCGGCGTCGTGAACGGCCCGGATTCTAGTCCGCCACCACGTCGCCAAACGTGCAAATCGCCCTCAAATTTCCAGCAGGTCCGCTTCCTTGCGCTGGAGCGCCTCGTCGACTTCCTGGATGTGGTCGTCGGTGATCTTCTGGATCTCGCCTTCCGCCTTGAAGGCGTCGTCCTCGGTGATCTCCTTCTCCTTGAGGAAGTCGCGCACGTCGTGGATGGCATCGCGGCGCACATTGCGCATCGCCACCCGCGTGTGCTCCGCCTCGTGGCGAGCCTGGCGTGTGAGGTCCCGACGGTTCTCCTCGCTCAGGGGCGGCAGCGGCAGCCGGACGACGTCGGCCGAGGCGGCCGGCGTCAGGCCCCGGTCGCGGCGCAGGAGGGCCTTCTCGATCTCGGGGAGCATCTTCTTCTCCCACGGCGAGATGACCAGCGTGCGACCCTCCTCGACCGTGATGGTCGCGACCTGCTGGATCGGCGTGTCGGCGCCGTAGTACGGGACCCGGACCGAGTTCAGCAGGGACGGGTGCGCCCGGCCGGTGCGGATCCGCGCGAACGCATCGTGCAGCGCCTGGAGAGACTTGCCCATGCGGACGTCCGCGTCGTCCTTGATTTCGTCGATGAGTTCCATGGCGGCACCTCCGGGCACCCGCACCATGTCACCGACCGGGGATTTCGTCAAACGCGCGGGCGGCACCACGGAGCTAGCGCCACCGAAGCCGTCGCCCTGGCGGGCGCCGCCTCTGGCCCCAGCCCTAGCCGTTCCCGCCCCCCCGCCGGCCCACACCGAAGGCGCCGCCAGACACCCGCCCCGAGAACCGAACCCC
>VXNE01000232.1:0-1912 GCA_009840715.1 Gammaproteobacteria bacterium | reverse complement strand
GGGGGCCCCGCTCCGGCCCACCGCCCTCGCGTCCCCATTTGGGGGGGGGCGGGGGGGGGGCCGCCCCACCCCCCCCACCCCGCTAGCCGCGCTGGAGTTCGCCCTCCTGGCTCACCGGCACCCAAACGACCTTGCCGTCCTGCCATATTGCGACCGGCGTGCCGTTGGCCGCGGCTCGGAGCCGGGCGCGTTTCGCTGCCCTGAGGATGGCCGCTTCCGCGCCGACCAGATCGGGATCCCGGGCGCGTTGCAGGGTCTTGGGATCGTCCGGTGTACTCGGGCTCATCCTCTGCCTCCCTCCGCGACCAGAACCGGCGTGGCGCCAGCGCTGTCGTATACGGCCCACTCATCCACCAGGTCGCGGTAGACGCGCTCGAAATTACGCCATCCCGCGTGGAACCGCCGACGAATGACTTCCTCCGGCACATCGTGGCCGCCTTCCGCCACCCGCTGACGGACACGGGCAATTGCCGCATCCGCCGACGGCAACCGCAGGAAGAGGAGCTTCACACGATAGCCCTCGTTCCGCCAGAGCGGGATCGCACGGGCGTAGCGGCGCCCGCTCAGCGTTGTCTCGAACGCGAAGCTCTGGCCTCTCGAAGCATAGGCGTGCATCGTCTCGAGCATCAGCCGGCCCGCGCGGAACGCCATGGTGGCCGGCCGAAACGGGCTGAGGCCGGCGGCGATGGCGTCCGCATTGACGAACGCCGGGCAATCCGCTTCGTTCGGCAACAACTCCGTCGCCAGCGTGGTCTTGCCCGCGCCGTTCGGGCCGGCGAAGACGAGGATCTTCATACCCTGCCCCGCTTCGGTCAGCGGGCCAAGAACCCGGGGACCAGCGTCGCCGGCGTACTCTTTAGGAAGTCCCCGCCTGCGCCGCGACCTCCGCGGCGAAGTCGTCCGCCTTCTTCTCGCTCCCCTCGCCCACCTCGATGCGGGCAAACCGGTTGCAGGGGGCCCCGGCGCCGGGCCGTCGTTTCCCCACGCGGGTGGAGGGGTCCTTCACGAAGGGCTGCTCGACCAGGCTGAGTTCGCCCATCGTTTTGCGCAGGCGGCCCTCGACCATCTTCTTCGCGATCTCCGGGGGCTTGCCGCTGTCGATTGCCTGGGCTTCCAGGATCTCGCGCTCCTTGGCCAGGAAGGCCGCGTCGAGGTCGTCCGGGTGCACGACTTCGGGCGCCGCCGCGGTGACGTGCATGGCGAGGTCCCGACCCAACTCGGCCACGTCGTCCCCGCCCTCGAGTTCCACCAGCGCACCCTTGCGGCGGTCGGTGTGCAGGTAGCTCGCGACATGCCCGCCCGGGTTCTCGAAGGTCACCGCCCGGCGCACCGTCACGTTCTCGCCAATCTCCTGCACCAGCGCCTCGCGCTGGGCCTCCAAAGCGCCCGTCATCACGCCATCGACATCGTTGGCGCCGGCCGCGAAGGCGGCCTCGGCAACGATGTCGAGAAACGCCGCGAACTTCTCGTGCCGCGCCGCGAAGTCGGTCTCGATGTTGACCTCGACGAGGGTCGCCTTGCGGCGGTCGTCCGCGACCCGGAGCGCCAGCAGGCCTTCCGCGGCCGTGCGGCTGGCCTTCGCCGCGGCCTTCAGCGCGCTCTTGCGGCGCAGGTCGTCGATGGCGCGGTCGAGATCGCCGTCCGCCGCGGTCAGCGCCCTCTTGCAGTCCATCATGCCGAGCCCGGTCCGGTCCCGAAGTTCCTTGACCATCGCTGCTGTTATCGTGGCCACGATCGGTTCTCCTCTTGCGTACTGGCGGGGTCGCCCGCGGGGAAGCGACGCCGCTCCTACTCCCGCTTTGCCCCTGTCGCCGTCTCTTTCTCTTCGTCTTCGTCGGGCTGCCCTGGCTCCTCCACCGGCTCGGTGGCGGCCGCCTCGGACTCCGGCGCCGTCCCGGACTCCGGCGCCGGA
>VXNE01000651.1 GCA_009840715.1 Gammaproteobacteria bacterium | reverse complement strand
GGCCCGCCACGGGCCCCGGAGCGAGGTCGAGGTGTACGACGGCACCGGGGCGGGGTACACCGTGGCACAAGCGATCGCGGGCGGGCCTGGGCTGGGCTGGGACGCGGTGGCGAGCGCGCGCGTGGCCAACCTGGCGGCGGGACTCGTGTGCGCGCGAATGGGCACGTCGGCGGTCACCGCCCCGGAGATCAACCTGGCCATCGCCGACGCCGAGCGTCCCGACGAGGGCGTGCTGACGCGGGAACAGCTGCTCGCGGCGGTACGGCTGGCCCGCGGCCGGGGCGAGAAGATCGTCTTCACCAACGGGTGCTTCGACGTCCTGCATGCGGGCCACGTGGGTTACCTCGAAGAAGCCCGCGAGCTCGGCGACCGGCTCGTCGTGGCCGTCAACGACGACGCCTCGGCGGGCCGACTGAAAGGGCCGGGACGTCCCGTGAACGCCCTGGAGCGACGCATGCGCGTGCTCGAGGGACTGTCCTCCGTGGACTGGGTGACGCCGTTCTCGGAGGACACGCCGGAGGCGCTGCTGGACGCGGTGCGGCCGGACGTCCTGGTGAAGGGCGGCGACTACGCCGAGAGTGCGGTGGTGGGCGCGGAACTGGTCCGGAGTTGGGGCGGCGAAGTCCGCGTGCTGAGCCTGCTCCCGGACTGCTCGACCACCTCGATCGTCGATCGCATCAAGTCCGCCTGACCGGGGCCTCCCGCCGGCACGTTCAGTCGGTGCGCCGCATGCGTTCGACGGCCCGTTTCCGCTCGCCTGCGAGCGGATGCATGACTCCGGCGCCGGGCGGCCACACTCCGGGCTCCGCCTTGATGAAACGGGTCATGCGCCGGGCGCGCTCCGACAGGGATGTCCAGAGTGCGTGGGGCATGGTCGGCTTGAACGTCTCCCCGGGCGTCCAGGGCGCCACGTACTCGATGTTCGGCAGCGCCCGCACCTCGCGGCTCAGGTTGGGGGTGGCTCCGTGCCAGGCGCGGTTGTCCCGGAACACGCCGGCGCCGGCCGGCGCGCCGACGAGGGTGGAGAGCCGCATCCACTCCGGCTCTTCCTCGGGCGTCGGGGGCGGCTGCCGGGTCGTGTGCGTGCCGGGGATCTGGCGGATCGGCCCGTTCTCCCAGGTGAGGTCGCTCATCAGGAAGTTGATGGTGACGAACATCGGCGTGCGCTCGACGATCAGGCGCTGCGTCGCGAGGTCGGGTTCGGCAACGCCTTCCGGAATGTCGATCGGTACGCCGAGCGCCCGGGCCTGCGCGAGACGTGCTTCCGGCAGCGAGTGGTTCTCCACGAAGTCGCGGTGCAGGTGCTGGTACTCGATCGCGCCGGGCAGGCACAGGTCCCCGCCGCCGCCCCACACGAGATAGTCCGCGGTCCCGAAGATCGTCTCGAGCAGCGGGGCGGTCGTGGGCAGGTCGATCATCGACACCCAGGTCGGGTCGTGCATGAGCTGTCGTGACGCGGAACTCGTCCCGTAGCTGTACCGGTGCGGCAGGCGACCGGTCTCGGTCAGGTACTTGCGGCCGTCCCGTCCGGGCGGGGTGAGGATGTCGCGCAGGACGCGGGAGCAACCGTCCCGGAAGGCTGCCAGGCGCTCGGCGTCCAGCAGGTCTCGCACCACCACGAAGCCATCCCGGTGGAAGATCCGCGCGGCACGCTCCGGCTCCCCGGGCGAGCAGATCTCGAGCCCCCGAATGCCGCTGTGGTCGCGCAGATGCCGCCTCAGCGCGACGACCTCCCGATCGTCGGCCGCACGGCGTCGCGGTGCGCGCGGGTCGGACACCCCGAAGCGGCGATCGTCGGGATTCGGGTTGCCGTCCGCGTCGACGGTCTCGTTGGGCGGGGTCCGCTCGTCCCACCCGACCGTCGTCGGGCGGTGGACGGTGAGTCCGGCGAGTTCGGACAGCGGCGTGGCGCCGCGCCCGGATGTCATGCCGGACGCTCCTGCCCGAACCCCGCGGCCGCGATGTCGACCTCGAGATGGGCAGGGTCGACGGTGCCGACCACGACGCTCGACACCCCGGGCCGCCCGGCGACGTAACCCAGGCTCTCCGGCGGCGCCCTGCCGCTGTCGAGGGCCTTCTTCACGAGCACTCCCACTCCGTGTTCGCCGGCGTCGCGAACGACGTCGATCTGCCTGCGGTCGGTGAAACTGAGTGCGGACATGAGCACATCGCAGCGGGAGAGGGCAAGTCGGCCGCCAGCCTCGGTCTTGTGCGAGAAGCCGGAAGCACGGATCTTGCCAGCCCGCTTCAGCGCATCGAGGGTCTCGAGGGCGTCGGACTGCCGCAGGATGTCCACGTCGCGGCCGTCGGAGTGGATGAGCACCACGTCGAGGTAGTCCGTCCGCAGCCGGCGGAGCGACGCCTCGACACTCCCCCGGAGCGCCCTGGACGTGAAGTCGTGGCGCGAACGGCGGCCGTCGAAGGACTCGCCCGCCTTGGTACAGAGCACCCAGCGGTCGCGCGTGCCGTCGAGCAGTCGGCCGAGACGCTCCTCGCTGTCGCCGTAGGCCGGCGCCGTGTCGAGCAGGTTCACGCCGAGTTCCCTGGCCCGGTCGAGCAGGGCGCGGGCCGCCCGGGGGCCCCGGCGCGCGGCGGGGGGGGGCGGGGGCCCCGCCCGGCGGCGGGGCGCGCCCGAGACGCGCCCCCCAGCCGCAACCGCTCAGCCCGGCGCCGC
>VXNE01000378.1 GCA_009840715.1 Gammaproteobacteria bacterium | reverse complement strand
AGGTGCACCAGGCCGTCGATACCGCCCTGCAGGCCGATGAAGATGCCGAAGTCCGTGATCGACTTGATGCGGCCCTCGATGCGCTGGCCGCGGGCGCACGTGGCGGCGAACTCGTCCCAGGGATTGGGGCGGCACTGCTTGATGCCGAGCGAGATGCGGCGCCGCTCCTCGTTGATGTCGAGCACCATCACCTCGACCTCGTCACCCACAGCGACGACCTTCGACGGGTGGACGTTCTTGTTGGTCCAGTCCATCTCGGAGACGTGCACCAGTCCCTCCACGCCTTCCTCGATCTCGGCGAAGCAGCCGTAGTCCGTGAGGTTGGTGACGACGGCGGGTACGCGCGTGCCCTCGGGATAGCGCCGCGTCAGGTCGACCCACGGGTCGTCCCCGAGCTGCTTCATGCCGAGCGAGACACGGTTCTTCTCGCGGTCGAACTTCAGGATCTTGACGTTCACGTCGTCGCCGACGGTCACTACTTCGCTCGGATGGCGGATGCGGCGCCAGGCCATGTCGGTGATGTGCAGCAGCCCGTCGACCCCGCCGAGGTCGACGAAGGCGCCGTAATCGGTGAGGTTCTTGACGACGCCCTTGATCTCCTGGCCTTCCTGGAGCGAGGCAAGGAGGGCTTCCCGTTCCGCGCTGTTCTCCTGTTCGAGCACGGCGCGCCGGGACACCACGACGTTGTTCCGCTTCTGGTCGAGCTTGATGACCTTGAAGTCGAGCGGCTTGCCTTCGAGATGGGCGGTCTCGCGCAGCGGCCGGACATCGACCAGCGAGCCGGGCAGGAAGGCGCGTATGTCGTTGATATCGACTGTGAAACCGCCCTTGACACGGCCGTTCATGACGCCCTGGACGACCTTTCCGTTGTCGAAGGCGTACTCCAGCATCTGGCAGGACTCGGCGCGGCGGGGCTTCTCGGGGGACTGGCGTGTCGATCCCCAGCCGTCGTCCACGGCTTCCTTGGCCACCTTGACCTGATCGCCGATTTCGAGCGTGAACTCGCCTCGCTCGTTGATGAACTGGGTGCGCGGGATGACGCCCTCGGACTTGAGGCCCGCGTGGACGATGACGACCTCGCTGTCGATTTCGACCACGGTCCCCGTCACGATCGAACCCGGCGCCATCTCGATGGTGTTCAGGCTCTCTTCGAACAGATCGGTAAAGCTCTCGGCCATGCTGCTATTCGTGTTTCCGTCTTGTCTCTCCCCATCGCGGCGGTCCGCGCCTGGCGACGGGAAGTCCTGGTGAATCTCTCGCGCCACCGAGTGCGGCGCGCCCAGTCGTTTTCTTACTCCCCTCCCCGGGAGCCCTCTCCCTCGCGAGCCCGCCCGGCGGTCAGACCCCGGGCCTCGACATGCTTCAGCACCTCGGCGACCACCGCCTCGACGGACATCTCCGTGGTGTCGATCGAGATAGCGTCCGGCGCGCGTCTGAGCGGCGAAACCGCACGGTTCCTGTCGCTCCGGTCGCGTGCCTGAATGCTCGCGAAAAGGTCGCGCAGACTAACACTCGATCCCTTTTCCATCAACTGCTTATGTCGACGGCGGGCCCTCTCCTCGACGCTCGCGTCGAGGTATATCTTGAGCTCCGCGTCGCGGAACACCTCCGTGCCCATGTCGCGCCCGTCCGCGATCAGGCCGGGCGCGACCCGCATGCCCTGCTGCACGCCGCGCAAGGTCTGACGCACCTCCGGCAGCGTCGCGACCGCCGCCGCTCCGACGCTGATGCGCTCTTCGCGTATCGCCGTCGTCACGTCCACGCCATCGACGCGGACCGCCGTGGCGCCCTGCTCGATGGCCAGGGCGCGCGTCATCGCGGCGAGACGTTGGGGATCGTCCAGCGGAATCCCCCGGGCGAGGGCGGCCCACGCGACGATGCGATACAGCGCCCCGCTGTCGAGCAGGCGCCAGCCCAGCCGCGCAGCGACCAGGGCCGCGATCGTGCCCTTGCCGGAGCCGCTCGGTCCGTCGATCGCGATGACCGGGGCCGCCGGACCGTCAGACATCGAGCCTCCGGCGACGTTCGCGGGCGTCCGCAAGGCGTTGGCGCAATGCGTCCTTGTCGTCCTCGATGGCCAACCGCGCCACGAGCTTCTCCGTCCAGGCCAGCACGGCGGCGCGGTTCTCGTGGAGGATGTCGCTCCAGATCGCGGGGTCCGCCCCGGCGATGCGGCTGAAGTCCCGGAATCCGCCACCCACGGTCGCGCGGAGCGTGTCGTCGTCGATCTCCGCAAGTACTTCCATCAACGCGAACGCGAGCAGGTGCGGGAGGTGGCTCGTCACGGCCAGGATCCGGTCGTGCTCCTCGGGAGTTCGCTCGGTGACCCGCGCGCCGACCTTGCGCCACCAGCCCGCGACGCGGGCGGCGGTCTCCGCGTCGGTCTCCGCGACGGGCGTGACGACGACGGAACGGCCCTCGAAGAGGTCGGCCCGGGCAGCGGACGGTCCGCTCCGTTCCGACCCGACGACGGGATGGCAGGGCACGAAGTGCGGAGACACGCGGCCTCGCGCGCGCAGCGCATCGACCACCGGGGATTTCACGCTGCCGACGTCGAAGAGCAGGGCCTCCGGATGACGGCGGGCCATCTCCTCCACGCAAGAGGCGATGTGACTGGCCGGCGTGGCGACGCACACGGCGTCGGGCCGGGCCTCGGGTCCCGGGGCGTCGACATCCC
>VXNE01000528.1 GCA_009840715.1 Gammaproteobacteria bacterium | reverse complement strand
GCACACAATCGACAACTTGAAGGGAACTTGCCGGATGTCTTTGGCCAGGAATGGCGACGCCGGTGTGATCAGGCGCCGCCGGTTACGGAGGTGCTTGTGGTTGGGGCAGGCAGCGAGGGCGGCGCACCGTTTCACGATCGTTGGGTGGTGTCTGCTAAAGCCGGACTGCGCATGGGAACGAGCTTCAACTCGCTTGGGCATAAGGACTCAGAGATTTCGGTCCTTGATCCGGAAGAGGTGCGGAGAGTAAACGGGGTGGCGGAACGCTATTTCTCGAAGGAGATTAGGGAGTGGGAAGGGAAGCGGGTTTTCTACCAGTCATTTGATCTTGTGCCGTAGGTGCGTACGGCTAGGGGAGGGCCCACGACGGGATGGCCAACGTCGCTTGTCGGAAAGCCCGTGCTGGGCGTGAGGTCGGGAAGGTGCTCGTGCAGGGCTTGGCGTGGCTGCCGGATCTGCGTAGCGATGCTCGAGAGATGGTCGCCTCTCGGGCCCTTCCGACGCGCAGCTCGAGGGATTAGCAGGTCTTCTAACCGGTCTAGGGCTGCCACTTCGTGATACCGGCGGTACGTCTGGTACGCGGGGGAGTCTGCTTCCGCTGGGCCTAGCGTTGCATGCCTCCGGTAGGGTGACCAAGAGGGTCGAGTAGTACCATGGGGTCGGTACGTCGGCAGATCAACCGACGCCTAAGCAAGGCAATCGTGGCAAACACGGAATTCTGGCTAGCCCGCCCCACCCACTACTGGCAACAGCCCTTCGCCCCCATAGACGGCACGTTCTTCTTCGCCCGCCGGCACGAGGACGCCGGCCTCGACGGCCTTCTCTTCTTTGACACGCAGAACCTTGCCCCCGAAGCCCTCGTGAGCCTCGCCGCCGCTGCCAAGGAGACCGCCACCCTCGGATTGGGCACCGGCGTAACGAACCCTATGACACGGCACGCCGCGGTCGCTGCGTCGGCCTTCTCCGCGCTGCAGGTCGTCAGCAACGGCCGCGGCTATCTCGGCATCGGCCGTGGCGACTCGGCGCTCGCCCACTTGGGTTACGCGCCCACGCCGCGGGCGTGTTCGAGAAGTACCTGTCCGATCTCATGTCCTACCTGCGTGGCGAAGCGGTTGACTTCGCGCTTGACGCGGACGTGGACAAGCTCCACCTGGCGGACACGCCTGATGCGAGTCGGATCCAGTGGCTGCGGGACTTCCCTAGGGTGCCGGTGGGCGTGGCGGCCACCGGTCCGCAGGTCATCTCGATTGCAGCGAGGCTCGCGGACCGGGTCGACCTCATGCTCGGCGCCAGCGCGAAACGGATCCAGTGGGGTATGGAAGTCGCGCGCGAGGCCCGGAGAAAGGAGGGGATGACGGGCGACGTTCCCTTCTCAGCGTACGTCAACCTAGTCGTCCACGATGACGGTGAGCTGGCCTGGAAGATGGCGGCGCCGGCCATCACGAGCCAATCGCGGTTCGCGGCCATGCATGGCAAAGCCCATTGGCCCGGTCTCGGACGAATCCCGGGAGATCCTTGCGAAGGTCCATGCTTCCTACGACATGACGCGACACGGCGCGCGCGGGGCCGACTTCATCACCAGCGACTTCGCCCACGAGTTCGGCATCTACGGGCCGCCTCCCTATTGCGTCGACCGGCTCTCGCAACTCGCGGAACTCGGCGTGGACCGGTTCATCCTCGCGGGAGGGCCGGACCTGGCCATGCCGATACCCGAGATCGCGGCGTTGGCGGAGCGTTTCGTGACGGAGGCCTTCCGGCGTTTAAGTAGGGACCCGGGTCGCGTTGGATCGCGCGTGGTTCTTGGCACAGGGCAGGACCGGCGCGTCAATCGGCGCGGTCTACCGAACGGCAAGAGCGTCGGGGTACTCACACGCGCGGTATCGAATGCGGATTCCCGCCCGCGTAGTCTCGTTATCGCCGTGGGCTCGGGCAGGGACGCGCGTCGTTCGCCGAGGTGGTTTCGCCTGGTCGGGGTAGAAGCGTCGTCGGGTATGATTGTCTTGTCTACGACGAAAACGGGACGGAGAGATTTGAGGAGGCATAGGCACTAATGCACGGGAGTTCGCGGCGGAAGTCTTGATCATGCGAGCGCTCGAGAGGACTTGAGATGGGTGCGCTGGCGTGACGTCGCAGCGTAGGCGAGCCGAAGTGAACAGTCGTTTGCGAGCGATGGCCGGCGCCATCTTGGTGGGGTTGGTACCGTGTCAGTTCACGCTCGGTGTAGAGGCGGAACCAACGCTCCACGAGACAGTCGACTACCTGAATCTGGCGCTTGCGGCGTGCCCCGGGGGATTCTCCCAGATGATCGAGCCCGGCGAGGTTTCGATGCACGCAGTCGATGGAGTGACCTACCTGTGGTACGAGGTGACGGGCCACAACCCGTCCTGGAGTGGAACGCACCACCATATCGACGACGTGAAGCCTGACGACGCACCGCACCGGGTGCGTTTCAGCCTAGCTGACATGACACTCGATGTGCGCTCCCAGTCGGCAAGGACGTGGCAGTTCGTAGGTACACCCGTGGAGGTCACGGTGGTGACCGCGACTTGCTCGATGGCTGGGTGCGTTGAGGTCATGGACGAGGGGCGTCTCAAGGAGGGCACGGACGAACGGCTCTCCTACCGTGATGCGAAGGCTGACCGGTATCACTTCTTCGTGTGCGAGGGCCATCCCGTCGACCGGTTCGAGAGAGCACTGACGCACGCGCTGCGACTGTCAGGCGCCAAGGAGGCGCTGTTTTGATCTATCGAGCCGTAAGCGCGCGGATGCACGTGGACTGATCGAAAGCGGGGTGTCGGGTGCGGCTTGCAGGGCGAGGGCTGGTCCGTTCCCGGATCGGTCGAGGCGGACCGCAAGGGTCCGGCAGTACCATCAGGCTCGAAGCTACCGCGGGCCCAGGCGGCCGACGAAGACGGGAGTCGTCGATGTACACCCACTATGCCCCAATGGTCTCCTACTACTCGGCGAAGACGCGCGCGTGCCTGGGCTACAAGCGCATCCCCTTCGTCGAGCCCTACGAGCCCGCGACGTACCGGGACCGGATAGCCCCGGCGGTGGGGCGCACCGTCTTCCCGGTGCTGGAAAGCGACGACGGCGAGATCCTCCAGGACACGACCGTCATCATCGACGCGCTCGAGGAGAGGCACCCCGAGCGACCGGTCTTTCCGCGGGATCCCGTGCTGATGCTGGTCACGAGGATCGTGGAGTTCTTCGTCGACGAACTCTGGGTCGTGACCGCGATGCAGACACGGTGGAACGACCCCGATGCCAGGCGCTTCGTCATCGCGGAGTTCAACCGGTTCTTCGGGCAGGGCGACGCGGACGACATCTGGGCGAACGGCGATGCGGTGGCGGAGCGCATGCAGAGCTATCTCCCCGCTCTGGGGATAGACAACGAGCCGGGGCAGCGCCTCATTCAGCGACTGTTCGAGGAAGCGACCGAACTGCTGGACCAGGCGGTCGGTCCCCGGCAGTTCGCGTTCGGGCCGCACCCGAGCCTGGCGGACTGCTGTCTCTACGCGGCCTACTACCCGCACCAGTACCGGGATCACGGCTCCGCGCAGGCGCATCTGAAGACGAAGGCGGCCAACCTCAGTTACTTCCTGGACAACATGCATGCGGCGTACGGCATGCCGGGAGAGGGAGAGCTTGGCCTGACGGAGCCGTTTCTCTCGTACCTGCGCTACATCGGGCCGATCGGCGCCGCGTATGCGACGAGCGTCGAGCGGCTCGCGGAGCCCGTGCTCGCGGCGGCCGCGCCGGGGGAAGAGGTGGAGCAGGGACTGACGCCGGAGATCGAGCTGTTCGGGGAGACGTACAGACGCTTCTGCACGGTTTTCTCGGCGTGGAAGGCGCAGCGAGTGCGGGAGGCTTACGAGTGCCTTTCCGGGGAGGAAAGGGAACAGGGCGACGCGCTGATGGCGGACATCGGGTGGGGGGAGTTCCTGGGCCTGTCGCCCGATTTCAGGATGGAACGGGTGGGGTTTGCGTTGCGGCGTTCCGGTTGATGCGGACGTGCTGCCAACCTCGAGCATGGATGCCTCCGTGCTGCCGCAACTCGGCAGGATGCACGTTGGCGCGGTGGCGACCAGCGTCAAGCGCGTGCTGCGACGCGGGCACCCTTGACGATGGCCCACCCACTGGCTCGCCCCTAGTACGGTTCACTTGCGAAGTGCAGTAGAAACGGCAATATTCCATGCGCCAAGCCTGCCTGTGGGCAGCGTAGTGTGCCGGCATTGAGTGACCTCCCATGCCCCGCCCACCGCTGAGTACTTTCGACGAGCATGTTTCGCCCGCTACGGCGAGGGTGTTCTGCAGTATCGTCGCGAACGCATGCGAACGGCCAAAGGCACGAACGAGCCCATGGGTCGGATGGTCAGACGGGAGTGCGCCAACGACGGGCTGCAATACGCCGAACTCGACGACAAGGAACGCACCGTCCTGTACGGGCTCGTCAACTACCTCGCGGAGTCGTTGGAATCATCGGCATAGGCCGGGTAAGACGCGTCGTCGGCCGAATTCGCGGGATTCCGGCCCCCAAGCGCGGTTCGACTTTTCGACGTAACTCCCCTTTTTTGATGTCCCGCGGGCCTGTAGTTCGATATGAACACCGTCGCCGCCGGGAGTAGTCTGCCACCCATGGTCGCCGACACCGCCAGCATTCGCACGCAGCTCGAGGAATTGCACCGCGCCCCGACGCCGGTGCAGGCCCGGCAAGAAACAGCGCTGACACGGGATTCCTGACAGTTCTCTGCGTCGCGTCTCTGGGTCGCGCCGACTGCTTTCAACAGAGCAATAGGTTACGACCGAATTTCTGATTCGCATGCTTGACCAGCGTGTCTGCTGCTATCGCGTAGCCGAACATGCTCTTGTCCGAAGCGACCACCATTCCTGCCCACTCAGAACCGTTCAGCACCCACGCACCGCTGTCACCATCTTGAGGCATCGTCGCCATCGCGACTCCCAAGCTAACCGGCAGCAAACCTGTGCGCCGAGCGTGCAGTTGAATGAGACCGGCCCAGCATGCTCCACCAATCTCGTGTTCGATCACAAGCCCGCCGACCTCGTACGTCTGCTTCCCCGAGCGCGCACCGTCCATTGTCAACAAATCGCCGTTGCAGACGATACCCGCGATATTGCCCGCGACGTTCGTGCTGGGGCTACCGACACCCACAAGCGCAATGTCTATCTCCGTAACACTCCCGCATCTGGCGTGACACCGGGTGCCGCCGGGCAACGGCGTTGGCGCGACCGCTTCCTTCACCGGACCAACATGATTGCCCGAACTCGTAAAGTCACCCGAGGCGCTTACATGGCCGCAAGTAACCGCAAAGTGGTCGCCCGTCACGTCGTCCTTGAGATAGCCACCGAGCGTACCCGATCTGCCAGTAACCACTGAGGTCAACTCCGACCCTGGCCCGAAAACATGCCGCACCTCGGGATACGCGTTCACCACCGTGAGGATCTCGCAATCCCTAGCGGCGCCAATCAGTCCTTCACGCTCTTCCTGGGTCGCTGCCGGGGACGCGACCAACCGCAGCAGAAAGGGCTGAAACGACGCGTTCCTCGGCCGACCGCCGACGAACTCTGTAACCTCTTCGACTGAGGGCGACCTGTACTCGAAGTCCAAGTGGGCTGCCGACTCGAGGCCAACCAGTTCTCCTGTCAACGTGCTCCAACCTAGCGGATGCGGCCAGCCGAGCCATTCGCCGTACGGTTTAAGGCCCGCAGCGACCAGGCGCGCGGCCAGTCGCCAGAATGGGTTCAAGTCCAGCAAGAGCCCCATCTTCCCGCTGTTCCTCGCTACTCTCTCGCTAAGCCCATGGACGACCTCCCGGAGCCCGTCCCGCTCGTTCATTTCCTGCTGTAGCCGGTGCGCCATCAGTTCACCTTGGGTACGAGCATGATGGAAAGGCCAACCGCCGCCACGATCAAGACGAACGCCACTGTCGGGAGAAACCAAGTGCCAAGCACGCATGCCGAAATCGAATATGACCACGCCAGGAACGCCAACGGTGATACCCAAAGGTGCGCTCGCCTCACTCTGTCCGCCGCCGGTGCTCCCGTCCACACGACAACTACGGTCGCGATGAGAAAGACTGCTATGAGTAACACCGCCAAGTATTGTCGCTCGCCAGTGATCCCCAACGCGCCCAGCCCCGTAATCAGGGCCGTATATGTCACCAGCACCTCCGCGGGGATGTACTTCACGATCCGCTCGGCGGCTTCAGAGGCCCTCCCGCGTTCATCAGCCGACACTAGCCCCGTTCGCCTCGGTTCTATCCAACGCGACATCGCAACCTCCCCCGAGCAGCCGCCGTCTCCGACACTTCCGGTAGCTCGTTCTCAACCCGCATTTTTTCCTCCTTCATTTGCCTCATTCCAATCCTGTCCTCTGGATCTCAGCAGGGTCTACTACATCCCGATACACCGACACACCCGATAAACTACAGACCCAGTCCCCTCTTCCCACTCTTCGTGGCAAGCTCGCGCGACCTGCAGGTGACTCCGATCTCTCGGACGGACGGTGCCGCAATTCGATTGCCGTTGACTGACGCCCAAGCGACCGTCACCAACTTACTGAACACACTTGCCGTTGTCACCGGTCTGACAGTTCGAACTCGCGCGGGCGCACTGGACTCGTTGAACGCGGTCACCCCCGCGCGTATCCTTCTCGACGTTGGTTCGGAACAAACGCGACGGCTACGGTCATGAAGACGTTTGCCAAAACAGACCCGGATCGTCCCATGCAGCTTGAGGACGCGGTTTGGGTCGATCCCGGCCGGATGAGCGGCGTGCCCTGTTTTCGGGGTACGCGCCTTCCCGTCCAACAGCTCTTCGACTGGATCGAGGACGGCGTTCCGCTGGACGAGTTCCTGCGAGACTTCCAAGTCGATCGCAGGGCGGCCACCGCCGTCCTGCGCGCCGGAGCGTCGGCCGTTTGCGCCGCTGCAACCCGCGATCCCAACTGCTCCGCTGACTCCTGACTCCCGGGCGTGAAGGTTCTCCTTGATGTCGGGGTGTCGCCGCGCCTGCGCCAACCACTCCAACAGCAGCTTGGCGGTGTCGCCGTCGAATCCGCGGTCTACCACGACTGGCGCTCGTTGCCTGACGGCGAACTCCTGACCGTAGCGGAGCGCGCGGGCTTCACGACCCTGGTCACCGCTGACAAGCGCATGACGGCGGAACAACGGCTTCCGCCCATCGCCATCGTTACGGTCGACAACAACAGCTTTGGGGGACTGCTAGCCGCTGTTTCCACTATCGCCGACGCCATTCGCTCGACCCTTCCCGGCGAGAGCCGCCTCGTCCCCGTCGCTCGAGTGCGCCGATGAACTCCACCTGCCCGCCAGCGGCATTCTCCCCGTCGCGTCCGCAATGACCGACTGGTCCGACTGTATCGCCCAAATCGCGCCCCAAGTTGTGCGCGTCCAGGCAGCGGATCGCTCCGGCTCGGGTTTCATCCACTACGGCACGGACGGCGGAGCCCGGTGCATCGCCACCGCTCGCCATCTCATGGAACCCGTCCCAGGCCAGCAGGGACCCTTTTTGATCATCCACGGTGCCACTCTATTCCGCTACGGCCTGCCGGGCAGCGAGGACGCCTTGGTCATCCGACTCACCGACGGGCCAGACACCGACGCGTACGCCTTTGCGGTCATCAACAAGCGACTGCCCAAACCTGGCGTTCACCTCATCAGCCCTGCTGAACGCACCCAAATCGCCCCAGGCGTCGAAGCCGGCTGGCTCGGATTTCCGTCGCTCGACCACCTCGAACAAGAGTTGTCCTTCTTTTCGGGACGAATCAGCCGCGTCGACCGGCTCAATGTCCCCGCTGTAAAGGGCCTATCGTCGAGGCCGGTGCGGGGGCGCTCCCGGCATTGCGCTGCAAGGCTGGCTGCGGCAACGTCATCCGTCTCCTTGACGAGGACTTCGTCAGCAGCTTCCCAGGTGGCGCGACGCGCCTCGCCGAGGTGATTCATCAAGCCCGCAGAGAAGTGGGGCTTTAGCTTCACCATGCTGACGGAGAAATCTCCTCCCTCGTACACGTCTGCTTAAGGAGGGCGACCCCCTACGGGGGCCGGGCTGTCGTGTTACGCACCGAGCCCCGGAGTACGGGTCTCGGACCTTCTGGGCTTCCATTCCTGTCGCGGAGGGCGCCGAAGCCGGCCTCATACGCTCGACAGGTTCGCTCAACTGCCATCGTTACGACCGGCAGCTCACGCGCATCAAAACCTGGTCAACGTCAGAGCATTTCTTTCGCCGAAAGTTCTCATCGTCGCTGTCCACTCGACGCCCTCGCCCCGCGCTATGTGCTCGCAGAACGCTGCAAGCAGCTCCTGCTGACGGTCCTTCTTCACCGCCGCGTACTCGTGAGGCCACGTGTCTCGGCAAGTGACCGCTACCCGCCAAGGTGCCTGGGCTAACAGTCCCACGATCTCGTCGGCGCCGGGCTCGGCTGCGAGCATGGCGGACAACCTCAAGGCCCGAAGATAGGCTTCAGGCTAGCATGGCCGCGGACGAGCGCGCGGGTGGCAGTTCTCATTCGGGCGGCGAGGCGCACGGCGTTCGGAAGACGAAGCCCTTGGAAGCGCCTGTGAGCCGGAAGGGTGGGACGGAGCAAGGATCGGTCACGGCAAGGCGTCCATCGCCGTCGCGCCCTGGTGAGCACAGTGCATGGTTTCGGTGTGGTTTTCGTAGGCGGCTGTTGTCCGCTCAAGGGGGCTCGCAAGCGAGGGTGGAGCGCCAAAGGGCGCCTCGCAACTCCTATTCAATCGTACGGCGTGCGCCGCTTGACGCCCACCGACACCGGGTCTAGCTTGGCGCAGACCCATCGGTCGTCGGGGAGCTAGAGATGACCCAGTCAGCAGAGGCGGCGGCGAAGCCGGAAGCACCGCCCACACCGCCCGAGCAGCCGGAACTTCTGAAGCAGGTGGCCGGCAATCAAGCGGGGATGTTCCTCGTGACGCCCGGGGCCCTGGATGATGCGGACGCGCACTTGGCGCACATCCGGGAGCTGGGCCTGGACTCTCACATTCTCGAGCTGGAGGTCTGCGGATACACGGTCGTCCCTCCAGAGATGGTGGCGCCACCAGAGTTCACCGCGCGCGTTCGGGATGCCCTGCTTCGGCTGGCGGAAGAGAAAACCGGCGTGAAGCACAGCCTCGATCGGAATGGCGATACCGGAAAGTACGCGGCCTTCGCCGCCGGTGGCGGTTTCTTCCTCATTTTCTATCTTCTGTTCGAGGATCCGGTGTTCGAAGAGTGGATCGAGAATCCGGTCCTGGGGGCGCTGGTCAACCACACGCTGAAGGGACAGGGTCGTCTCTCGAGCTTCGATGCGCTCGTCAGGTGGAAAGACGCTTCACAGCTCGACCCCGACGTCCTGGACCACGCGCTGCATTCGGATTCGCCACGCTGGCCGGACGGGAACCTGCTGGACGGCGGCAATCTCATGACCAACAGCGCGTACATCCTGACGGACTACACGAAGGAGAACGGATGCATCGCGATGGTGCCGGGCAGCCACAGGCTCGGTCGGCTGCCTTATCCGGGTGAGGGCCTGAAGGACATGGTCCCGGTGGAGGCGCCCGCGGGCTCGCTCATCTTCTGGAAGGGTGCGACCTGGCATGGCCCGGGCTACCCGAAGCTGACGGACGGACTGCGGCTCACCATGAACACGACCTTCTTCAACCGCTCTCTCAAGACGGTCGAGCAATTCCAGCGTGCCGTACCGAAGGAGGTGCTCGATCGTCGCAACAGGCAGTTCGCGCTCCTGGTCGGCGCGGACGACATGACTGGCTTTGGGTCCGAAGGTCCGCAGCCGGCGTATCTTGAGCCCTACTCCTTTTTCTAGAGGCGTTCGGGCGCTCGTCGAGCAGCTCCTCGGCCTGCAACCGGCCCGCTATCTCCACGCCGAGGACGGTCGCCACAGGATGTTTCGGGCTCGCTTTCACTTGCGGATCAGAGGGGGACGATGATGAACATTGCGCAGCGGCAAACGATGCCGAGCCTCGATTCGATCATGTCCGACATCGAGCGCTACGGACTCGCCCAGAACGCCGTGGAGTTGATGACCTACGGCTTCACCGTCATCTCACCCGCGAACCTCGGGATCACCGATGCGTGGATAGAGCGACTGCGCGACGCGGCGTTGGCCGCATACGAGAGAAGGAACGACGTCTCTATCGATTATCGAACCTCGACGCTCACCGCGGCCTTCTACGATCCGTTCTTCGACGAGGACGAAGTGTTCATCGAGGCGGCGATCAGCCCGCCGAAGCTGGCGCTGGTTCGATTGATGCTGGGCCAGGGCGCCGTGCTCAGGAACAATCTGATCATCCTGAAGGGCCCGACCGCCGACGCCCCTGACGACGAATCGGCGATTTTCCACAGTCTGCCGCTGCACGTGGATCAGGACGTGGAAGGCATCCCGATGGGGGCCGGTCAAATCTGCCATCGGTTGAACTGTACGAGGATCCTGACCGACCAGGACGACGAAGCCGACGGCCCGACGCTTTTCGTGCCGGCCAGCCAGCACTTCGGCCACAGGGTCCTGCCCCACGACACCGACGTCGCCAACACGCCCTATCCGCTCGTGCGTCTCGAGGGGAAGGCCGGCTCGGTGGTGATCTGGCAGGGGGGAACGTTTCACTCCGCTATGCCGCGCACCCGTCCGGGGCTGCGCATCTCGATCAATGAGAACTGGACCCGGCCCTGGGTCCAGGGCCGTAACGCCGACAGTTACATTCCCAATTCGCCCCGCCGGCTATCGTCCGAGCTGCTCGATCGTCATCCGGAGCTCAAGCGCGTGCTCGGGCTCTCGCGAGGTGAATACCGCGACGTTACGCGACGAAAGGAGGGCGCCCCCCTCTTCGACCCGTACGAGTAGGGGCCTGGCACGAAGCGCAAACACTGACCCGCGAGAGGAACCATCGTATGGATTTGGCAGAGCTCCAGGAACGCATCACCCGGCTCGAGGACATCGAAGCCATCAAGCGACTCAAGGCCCGGTACTGCGAGATCTGTGACCACGAAGGCTACGATGCGGACGCCATGGCGTCCCTGTTCACGGAAGATGGCATTTGGGATGGGGCGGGAGTCGGAAAGGCTGAGGGTCGGGAAGCGATTCGAGAGCTCTTTGCCGGATTCCCGGAGCGGGTCGCCGGGGCACAGCACATCGTTGCCAACCCCCTGATCGAGGTCGATGGGGATCGGGCACGCGGCGTGTGGTACCTCATCGCGGCCGTGACCGACAGCGACGGAACGACGGCCAGCAACTGGCCGGGTACGGCCGCGCGGTACCACGAGGATTACGTGAAGGTGAACGGCGAGTGGAAGTTTCGGCGCGTGCGCGCCGGGTGAGCTTCCTCATCCGGCGGCGCTCGCCGCCTGGTACGCTGGCCGTTCACTCAGCCGCGCGACGTAGGCCCGGCAGTTGGGGTAGTCGTCGCTCACCATGCTGCGGTGGCTCGCCAGCGCCAGCGTATAGCCAGTCATGATGTCGGCGATCCCGAAGGTGTCCGCGACGAGGTAGTCGGTGTCGGCGAGGGCGCCTTCGAGCGTGTCCAGGCAAAGGCGTATCCGCGCCCAGCCGTCCTCGAGGACGAACGGGACGGTCACGCCCTCCGGCGCGATGCGGTGGTGATTGGAGATCTCCCCGACCGGGCGCGCGAAGGTGGACTCCCCGAACCAGCACCACTGTCGGCAGAGCGCGCTGTCGGCCGCACCCGGCTCGGGCACCAGGTTACCGCCGCCGTAGCGCTCGACGAGGTAGTCGACCATGGCTCCGGATTCGAACATTGTGAGGTGGCCGTCGGTCGTCACCGGAACCTTGCCCGTCGGGCTGAGCGCGCGCCATTCCGCTTTCGACCGGAATTCGGGGGAGAAGTCGATGACCTCGATCTCGTAGGGCAGCCCGCGTTCCTCGCAGAACCAGATGGGCCGGAACCCGCGGGTGCCTTTGACGTGGTAGATCTTCGGCATGGGGTTCTCTTCTGTGTCTGCGCGAGCGATCGGTGCGGGAGGTTACCAGCGGGACGACTCGACCCCGAGTCGCTCTGCGAGGACCGGCGCCCGTTGGAGTCGAGTCACGCCTCGTAAGGGCTTCCGGTCGCGATCTGTCGTGAGTTCTCGACCGAGGTGGCAGACTCGCACCCCGACTGGCGCTGCGCGGCAGGCGGCGCCTCGGCCCGCAGCTTCAGCCCGAGCGCGCCGACTACCCTGGGAACGGTGTCAAACCTTGGAACGCGCTCGCCCGAGAGCGCCTTGTAGAGACTCTCGCGGGACAGGCCGGCGTCGGTTGCCACCTGCGCCATACCCCGTGCGCGAGCGATGTCGCCGAGCGCCTTGGCCACGAACGCGGCGTCGCCGGCCGCCTCCTCGATGGACGCTTCCAGGTACGCCGCCATGTCCTCGGGCGTGCGCAGGTGCCCGGCAACGTCGTAGCGTGATGTAGCGGTCTTGGTCATGATCGCCACCAAGCGTAGCCAACAGGCTACGGGGTTCTCAATCCCGCCGAGCTCTGGCGGAACCGTGCTACAGTCCTGATTGACGATTGCGAGGGAACGCGAATCATGGTCAGCACCCCCGGCCCCGCTCACCAGACCCCAACGACCTTGGGAGACGTGAACCAGCGCCTCGTCCGGGTGCAGTCTCAACTGCAGGAAGTCGCGACCAGGGGCTGGGTTCTTGGCGGCGTGATCGGGGGGATGGTCGCGGCCAGCGGTCTGGCCGCGGCGATCGCATTGATCGCCGTTGGAGTGATGGCGCCAGGGTCGTAACCCCCGTGCCCCTTGGCCGAGAGTGCAGCCGAGCCGGGCATCGTAGCGAGCCCTTTCTGCTGATCACCCCCGCAGACTGGACGGGAGCCTGATGGCAAGCGCGAGCCAACTGAAGGCGCTGGTGCAGTCATACGTCGACGGTGACGACGACCGGTTCCTGTCAGTCGCCCTGCAGGTGGCTGCCCACGAAGCGCGGCTGGGCCACGGCAAGCTCGCCACGGAACTGCGCGAGGCGATCGACGAGGCGAAGCGTCGCCGGGGGGCCGCCTCCCTCGTCTCGATCAGCAAGCCGCGAGGAGAACTCGCGAACCTCCTTCAGGTCTCTCAACCCAGTGAGAGGCTGAGCGGCCTGATCCTCCATCCGACGCTGTCCAGACAGATCGAACGCGTGATCCGTGAGCAGCGAGCGGCGACGAGCATCTTGGAGCAGGGGCTCTCGCCGAGGCGCAAGCTGCTCTTCGTCGGCCCACCGGGCACGGGCAAGACTCTGACGGCATCCGTCCTCGCCGGCGAACTCGGTCTGCCGCTTCTCCAAGTGCGGCTCGATGGCCTGATCACGCGCTTCATGGGCGAGACCGCCGCGAAGCTGAGGCAGATCTTCGACGCCACAGGCCGGATGCGGGGCATCTACCTGTTCGACGAGTTCGACGCCATCGGGTCTGGCCGGGGCCTGGCCAACGACGTCGGGGAGATACGCCGGGTCGTCAACAGCTTCCTCATGATGATCGAGCAGGACAGCTCGCGGAGCCTCGTGATTGCTGCCACCAACCATCCGTCGATCCTGGACCGCGCACTCTTTCGCCGCTTCGACGACGTCCTGCACTACGACCTGCCGGACGCGGACCGCGCCGCGAAGCTCCTCGAGACGCGGCTCAGCAGCAAGGCCGCGCCGCAGGTGTGTTGGGAAGCTCTGGGCAAGGAAGCTTGTCCGTTGAGCCATGCGGAGATCACGAGGGCCGCCGACGAAGCGCTGAAGGATGTCCTGATCCGCGGGGAGAAGGAATGCGTCGAGGCGGACATCCGCGCCATGCTCGAAGAACGCAAGGCCGTTGCTGCGCGATTGCCGGAGGGCACTTCGTAGATGGCGATTAGCCTTGGGGAGGACGACCGCGAAATGCGCGCGCCCCATAGCCGATCCGGTGCTTCGCTGCCGCTCGGCACCGGCGTCGCCTCCGGCCCAGCCACGCCGACCCTGCATTCAGCCAACGGCGCCGGTCGCTACGCTCCCGATGCCGTTGGTTGAATGCAGGCTGGGTGATCGAGTAATGGCTGGCCCGGATGCCATGAGGCTCGACCTTGCCCCACACCCGCTGGAGGACCCTGCCGCGCCGCCGGAGGAGGTGGCGACTGCCGGCATCCTGTCCATCAGCGCTAACGGAACTCCCCTTACCGAGGGCGTGTCGGTCGGCGACGACGCGCTGCAGCCCGGACCGCTCGTCTCGGCGTACCCCCTCGCGGAGTGGCTGGTGTGGAACTGGTGGCGGCTGAGGTGGGAGCCGACACCGCCGCAGGTCGACAGGTCCTGGGCGTTTGCGCATCGGCTGTCGTCGGTCGGCTCCGGATACCGGTGGCCCAATCTGGAGCTTGCCTGCGATGGAGAGCGCGTGCGCCTCACGTCAGCGCCCTCCGCCGAACCCTGTGCCGCAACCTACCGCTTTGTCGGCGCCCCACGATCCGAGGCGGTGACCGCGGCGACGTTCGAATCGGCAGTCGACGCGTTCGTCGAGGACGCCGTCGGACGTCTGGGCAAGCGTATCGCCGCAAACTGCAACCTCCGCGTCCTCGTAGGCGAGCTCGCCAACGACAGAGCGGACGGCGAGCGTGCGGCATTCCGCCGCCTTGAAGCCATGCTCGGCAGCGATCCGGGGGAAGGAGACGCAGCCGCGATTCGTCGCCGCCTCTCTGATGCGCACTCGCTGGGGGAATATGCCGTCCTCGAACTGGCTGCTGGAGCGGCGTCCGTCAGCGCGGCGAAGCTGAAGACCGATCTGGATCGCGTCGGGTTTGATTTCCGCTCGGGCGACGGAGTTGCACGGGACGCGTCCGCATCGCTTCCCGAATGGGGCAGCACCGAAGCGTGGCGTATCGGCGTGGCGTTAGCCCGAGAACTTCGGGAGAGGGAGTTACCGAATGGGAACCCCGTCACCAATCCACGCTTGGCCGAGATGGCGGGCGCCTCGGAACGGGTGTTGTCGGACACGGACAGCGCGTCCGATTCCCTGTCGTTCGAGTGGGAAACGCCGGAGCGGTCTGGGGTGGCGCTCCGTTCGAGGTGGGCAACCGGCCGGCGCTTCGACCTCGCACGGCTGTTGGCAGAGCGCCTGTTGCGTCCGGTAGGCGCCGAACCTCTCCGGGCGGTAACGAGGTCCTACACGTATGGCCAAAAGGCCCAGCGCGCGTTTGCTGCCGAATTTCTGGCGCCGATAGACGCGGTGGACGCTTTTCTCTCGGGCGACTATTCGGAGGACCGGCAGCAGGAGGCCACCGACCACTTTCAGGTCTCGTGGTACACGATCCGTTCACTGCTGGTGAACAACCACCGGCTGGGCCGTCAGGGGGCGCTCGATGCCCTCGACCGCATGTAATGGGCCGGGGGCGGCTCGTCGACCACGTTGTCCGGTTGAAATCGCGTAAGAACTGAGGGGGCCGCGGTTGCTGTGGCGACGCTCCAGAATCGTGCCGCTGTCGCGCCCCTGGGTACTTGTCTTTGGCCGGCCTTCGAGAAACTGGCCCAAGTCCTCCCGCGTCGCGGAGGGGCGCGTGCAGATGGCCGACGGCAGCCCCGAGATGCGCCCCATGATGCCGACCGCCGCAGCCGGGCGCATCGAGGATTAATCGGTTTCCGTAACGAGTTCGCGGACGCGCTCCCGGTCGAGTCGATCGACGCTTCGTACGGCCGATGTCCGTGGCGGCATCCGTTCGATCACCGCACGCCCGTCAAGTGGCGCCTGCTGATTCGATCGTGACGACCATGCAATCCAACGCGATCAGAAGCTCAGCCGCAGGTTCAGCCCCACCGTGCGCGGCCGCAGGCGCGTGGCCACGTCCTCGAAACCGGGCTGAATGCTGCCGCCGGAGACCTTGCCGTCCTCGTCGAACAGGTTGTCGACGAAGGCGTAGACACCCCAATGATCCGATTCGACCCCGACCCGCGCCGAGCCCTGGGTGATCTTGTCGCCCTCGGTGGTGACCGAGCCGAAGTTCAGGGTCCGTTCCGTGGTGTGGTCTATGCGCAGATACGCCATGCCCTGCAAGCCGCGTGTTCCCAGGCTCCGGCGGTAGGAAGCCGAAGCGGAAACCGTGAACTCCGGGAACAACTGCACTTGCTGCCCGTCGGCGACCACGATGCCGGCCACGTCGGTCACGGTCTCGCCGTACTTGGAGTCGCTGTACCCGGCGTTCAACGTCAACTCGAGGCCATCGACGGGTGCGGCGGTGATGCCGAGGTCGATGCCCTGGGCCTTGACCTCGCCCGCATTGGTGGCCGCGCCGAGTTGACCCGGAATCACGAAGATCACCGTCTGCAGGTTGTCCCAGTCGATCAGGTAAACCGATCCCTCGATGACCAGGCGCCCGTCCGCCAGCCGGGCCTTGGTGCCGATCTCGTAACTCCAGGCCGTCTCCGGCTCCGCCCCGTCGCCGATCTCCAGCCCCAGCAGGTTCGCGAAGTACAGCGAAATGCCCGGCTGCGGGAACCCACTGCGGAATCCCTTGCCGATATTGGCGTAAACCAGCCAATCGTCGTTCGCTTGCCAGCCGAGGTTGAAGCGCGGGTTGGTGGTGGAGTAGGTGTCCTCGAACTCCACGGTCTCGACGATGGGCGAGAACGTCGTGAAGTCGAAGCCGACGGTGGCGGTATCGCTCCGGTCCCGGGTATCGTCAAAGTAGCGCAGGCCCACCGTCGCATCCAGGGAATCGGTGATCGAGTAGGTGACTTCGCTGAACACGGCCCAGGATTCACCGTTCGTATCCTGGGTAAACGGCGGAAGCGTCTGAATGTCGACGATAAAATCGGTGCTGAGGTCCCGGTAGTAGACACCCGCGGTAACGTGCCAGGGGCCAAGGTCGTTCGTGCTGATCCGCAACTCCTGGGCGATGGTCTCCGCCTCGCGTATGGCGTCGTACGCGCCCACGGTCGCCTGTTCGAAATCGAACCAGGAGGTGGAACTGACGATATCGAACCAGCGCGTGCCGATCGTGAGTATGGCGCTCGCCATTAGGTATTCCTGGTCCGTCGCAACCAGTACGCCCGGCGCAAGGGCACTGCGGGCGTTGCCGTCGTCATCGCCGCTGTTCAGGGCGCCGAGGGCATTGTCGTAGCTGGAGACCCCCAGCACGAGATCGACGTTGTCGGTTGGCGCGAAGCGGAGCTTGGCGCGCAGCGTTTCGACCTCCCGGTCGTTCACCATGTCCTCTCCGGACAAAGGCTCGTGGAGCCAACCGTCGTAGGTCTCCGTGGTGGCCGCCAGGCGCATGGCCAGGCGGTCGTCGACCAGCGGCACGTTCACGGCGGCCTTGACCCCATAGTTGTCGCCGCCGCCCCGGCTGCCGGAACCGAACACGTCCGCCTTGCCCTGGAACTCGTTGAAGACCGGATCGTTGGTGATGATGCGCACCGTGCCCGCCAGCGAACTGGCCCCGTACAGCGTCCCCTGTGGACCGCGCAACACCTCGATGCGGTCGAGATCGAAGGTGCGCACATCGGGGACCATCGACAGGCCGAGAAACGCGAACGGCACCTCGTCGAGGTAGTAGCCCACAGCCCCGTCTCCATACGTGGAGGCCATGCCGCGGATGTAGATCTGGGTATCGCCGGTGCCGGTGTCGATGATGGTTGCGCCGGGCACGCCGAGCAGGAAATCGGCGAGTTGGTGCGCACCGATGTCCTCGAGAAAGTCCCCGTCGAACGCACTCACGGCGATCGGCGCCTGCAACACCGCCTGTTCGCGCTTGAGCGCCGTGACGATGATCTCCTCAAGGCTGGTGACGGGCTCGCTGTCAGCCGCTTGTGCGCTCTCCTCGGCGAGCGCGGCCGGATAGGACAGGACGAAGGACATGGCCGCCGTCGCTGTCAGCAGAACGAGTTTGCGTATCCGCATGGTTCTCTTCCTCCAAGGCACTCGGAGCGGTTCCCCGCATCTCTCTCGGTTAGACGCATGCGCCCTCCCCTTCCCCCCAGCGCCTGGCGCTGCGACGCGGCCCGGGCGCAGACCAGGGGGCGCATCCCGGTTACGACCAGAGCTCGTATAGGATCCCTCTCGACACGACGGCGGCCCAGGGCGGCATCGACGAGTCCTCCCTCCGGTTCACCCGGGGGAAACGACTGGGACGATCTCGAGGGCATGGCACGGAAGGTGGTCTCTGCCGCTTTCGGCGACGAGGCTCTCCCGGTGCTTCGGCTGCGCCTCGTGCGCGACGAGGAGAGCGACCATGGATTGGCGTAACCACATCACCGTGGATCCGGAGATCTGTCACGGCAAGGCCTGCATCGCCGGCACGCGGGTGCTCGTGAGCACCGTTCTGGACAATCTGGCGTCCGGTCTGACCCCGGAGGAGATCATCCGGAGTTACCCGACGGTTTCCGGCGACGCCGTTCGAGCGGCGATCTTGTACGCCGCAGCATTGGCCAGCGAACGGGTGGTCTCGTTGCCGCCGTAGGGAGCTTGTCGCCGCCCGCCGGCAAGGATTCTGCGGAGGATGGGAGCGTATAGTGCCCCCATGGACCTCGACGTGTACATCCACGGCGTGCATGCGATGTCTCTTGAGGCCGATCCTCAGGAGCCGCCACGGTTGCGCCCGGGCCCTTCGATGGCGGGCGTCTCCGTGGGATGGACAGGCGCCGAGGATATCCATGCGGCGCAACGGTGGCTGCGTCTCTGCCTGCCTGAGAACGGTGCGCTCGACGCCTACGTCGAACGCGCGGCGAACCTGCTGCTGGCACATCGGATCAACGCCGTTCCGCGGTTGCCCGAGACCGTGCTCTGGGGCAACGCAGACAGCGAGTATTCCGGGGCTGTCAGCATGTCCTCCGACGGCGCTCCGCCGCTGGCGTCAACGCCTGTCCCGCTGTCACAGTACCCCTCGGTGTCGGACGCTGACATGGGGGTGTTACTGGCGAACGCGGTGCACGAGGCTCGTGCCGGCAGCAATCGGGGGTATGGGGTGACTGCCCATCGTGCGCGCGCCTCACTGTCCGGGCAGCGCCCCAAGATCTCCCTCTCGACGAGCGGTGACGGCGCCTGGTGCCTTGGCGAACCGGGCTGCCTGAACACCTGGATCGTGAAGGTGGAGGACAGCCCTGGCCTCCCGGGTGAGGCAGGTGTCGAGAGCGTCTGTCAGGCGGCCATCGGTCTCGTTGGCGTGCGGGCGGCGCGCACCTCGGCAAGGGTCCTGGGTGGCTATCAGTGCGTGGTGAGCGAACGTTCGGACCGGGTCGCGGGCGCCGACGGCTGCATCCTGCCAGTACACCAGGAAGAGCTGCGCCAGGCCGCGGGCTGGGGAGGGGGGAAGTACCCGACGGGCATAGCGAGCGAGCCGCGCTGGAAAACCGTCTACCAGATCCTGCGCCAACACGCGGCCACGCCGGACGAGGCATGTGACGAGTTCACGCGTCTGCTGGCCTGTACCTGGCTGCTCGGCCATGCCGACCTGCATTTCGGCAACCTGGGCTTCATCCATGAAGAAGGGCGAGTGCGGCTGGCGCCTGCCTATGATGTCTCGAGCAGCGTCGGGACGCGTTACGACAAGACGCTCGTCCTGGGTGTTGGCGGGCAACGGCACCCCCACAAGATCGGCCCGGCGCAATGGCGCGCGCATGCCCGCTCGTGCGACCTCGACACCGAGCGGGTGCTCGGTGTGGTGTCCGAAACGATCAATGCGCTCCCGGACGCATTCGCGCAGGCACGCATCCTAGGGAAATCTAACGACGAGTATCGCGTAGCCCGGCACGTTGACAGCCGTTGCGAGAAGGTCGCCCGGCACATCCGGCTCCGCCGCGAGCATTTTGCCAGGGGGATGGCGCGTCAGGGGGCGTCTCGGCAGTCTGATGCAGACGCAGCCTGCGATGGGCGCTCGAAGGGAAATGAGGATGCCGGCCCTCCCCTGTGAGACCGATGCTCTGGTGTCTCAACGTGTAGCTGGACAAAACCGGTGCGTGAACTGCGGCCGGCCACTCGCGCCGGGGGATGGCGTGTTCGTCACGGTCGCGCCGATCACGCGCAAAGTCCGCTTCTACTCTCGAATGGCGACCTGTAGCGACGCCTGTACCGCTGCCGTCACGCAACGCAAGGCCGAGGCGCGAGCGCGTCGCCACCCTCCCAAGCCACCTCCGGACACTCGGTTCCGGCGATTCCTCGGCTGGCTGCTGGAGCATCATCGCAAGTACTCCTGAGTGCTCGCACGCCGCACGCCGTCCGTGCTGGCGACAACAGGTGTATTCCGCTATCGTGCATGGCAGCGCGAGTCACCCCTGCGGAAGTGGGCACGGCCTGACGGCTGAAGGAGCCTCAGGGAAGGCCTAAAGCAGCGGAGGAGTTTGAAACCGCGCCTCCAGGACGCGTTACTGCGGGGGTGGCTACGCGGTGCGGCATGAGTTCCCGCATCGAATATCTCGGAGAGGAAGATGCAGGGAATCAAGCGAGTGTTCTCGCTGGCGCTTGTCAGCACGTGTATCGGCGGGCAGGGCGTCGCCGCCCAACCCGAGGAACCCCCAGGTTCCGAAGACCCGGTCGTCGAAGAAATCCTGGTGACCGCCCTGAAGCGGGAGGCGTCCGTCCTCGACACGCCCGCCTCGGTCTCGACCCTCGACGCCGGGGCTCTCCGGGACAAGGGCATCCACAACGTCTCCGACATCCAATACCTGGTCCCCAGCCTCCATTACGGCGAGTTCCTGGGCAGACGCCAGGTTGCGATACGCGGCATCGGCGAGTTCGCGTACGCCCCAGGCGTCATGGTGAGTGTCGATGGCGTCGTGCAGGCCGTCGGGTCCAGCTCCCAGCTATCGCAGCTCGATCTTGCACGGGTTGAGGTCCTGCGAGGTCCCCAGGGGACGCTCTACGGTCGAAACGCCACGGGCGGAGCGATCAACTACATCGCCGCAAGCCCCTCGGACGAGTTCGGAGGCTACGCCAAGGCCGGCTACGCGGAGTACGGGCACACTACGATAGAAGGCGTCGTCAGTGGTCCGATCGGGGACCGATTGTCGGTCCGTCTGGCTGCCAATCACCTGGATGCCAGCGAAGGCTGGATAGAAAACCTGGTGCCGGGCGAAGACGATCTGATGATGGGGCAGAAGTCCAACCTTCGGCTGATCCTTGCCGCCGACCTGGCAGACAACTTCGATGCAACCTTCACCTATGGCGCCAGCAGATCGGAAGGCCCCTGGGATGCCTGGCCCATGATTCATCAGCATTTCGATCTTGGAGTGGCTTCCGGGTTGCCCCCGGTGAATGCCCTCACCGCGCCGCCTTCGAGGGTTCTGTTTACGGAGGAAGTGAGGAAGGTCCATAACCGGGGGGAATCGGACTCGGACCGCGAATACGATATGTACAGTCTCACCCTGAACTGGGACGTCGCGGGCATCAGCGTGAAGTCCATAACCGCGTACCAGGACTGGGCAGACTCGTTCCTCGGCCCGGCGGATGCGACAAGCATCGGCCTCTTCGACCGACTGAGCGTCGCCGAGAACGAGACGTTTACCCAAGAGATCAACGTGTCGGCCACAAGCGGAAATCTCGACTGGATCGTCGGGATCTACTACATGGACGATGAGCGTTCCAGCATCCTCTTCTTCGACTTCCCAATCCCGGCGTTGGTCCCCCTGCCGGTTCCGATACAGCTTGACTTCAAGGAACCCTATTACAACACCGAGTCCAGGGCAGCATTCGTGGATGGAACGTATGCGGTGACCGACAGGCTCCGAATCGGCGCGGGAATACGCAGAACCGTGGAAGAAAAGGAGGAAGGACATACGATTACCTTCCTGGCCAAGTTCCCCGGGGGCCCCGTACCGTTTTTCCAACGCTGCGGTCCCACCTTGTTTGAACAGGCATGGGACGAAGCCGAGAACACCATCAGGGCGTCCGTCGAATATGACCTGGCAGACGCACACATGGCATACGCGAGTTACTCCGAAGGGTTCAAAGTGGGTGGCGTCAACGCCTCCGATTGCGGAGCCCCCTGGCTTCCGGAGACCGTCGATGCCTGGGAGATCGGCTACAAGGCCAGCTTCTTCGGCGGCTCAACGACGCTGAGAGCGTCGGCTTTCGACTACGACTACTCGGACTTCCAGACCGCGCAGGTGATCGGCATTCAGGGAGTAATTACCAATGCCGGCGATGCAAAGATAATCGGGCTGGAACTTGAGCTGTCTTCGATCCTGACCGAGAACTGGAGTGTCGATGCGGGGCTGACCTTGCTCGACACGGAGTACGGGCACTTCCTGAACACCGACACGCTGAGGGCAGGACTCGGACTACTGGAAAACAAGGGGAATCCCCTTAGCTATGCGCCTGACAGGAGTTTCAATCTCGGCCTCACCTACACCGTTCCGCTTAGCGCGGGCGGGAGCGTATCGGTGAGCCTGGACGCAGCTCACAGATCGCGAGTGTTCTACCGGGAGTTCAATCAGAAGAAGGACTCCACGGACCCCTACACGATCGTGAACCTGAACGTGAACTGGCAGAGCCCGGGCGCGGCGTATTCAGCCCGACTGTTTGTCCGAAACGCTACCGATGAGGCGTATGTCACCAACATACAAGGCTCCAACACCACCTACGGCCGTCAGGGTTCATGGAACATGCCAAGGCAGGTTGGTGTGGAAGTAACCAGGTTCTTCGGTGCTCGGTAGCAGACGGCGGCTGTTGGGGAACGCGCTACGGGGCCTCGCGGGCGCCGGCGCGGCGTTGCCCCTGCTCAGCTCCCGTCGGGCGTATGCGGAATCCGCAGGGGCCCCGGACGATGTCCTGTTGCCGGGCCGGCTGGGCAATCCCGACCTCACCATGATCGAAGACCCGCGGCTGGACCCGCGGGTGCGCCGCGCGCTTGCCGGTGCGCCTCCGGGCGACCCAGCGGCCGGGCTTCCCACGGTGACCCTAGAGTCGAGTTACGAGCAGTGCCTGGACTGGGTGAGCGCCATGGAACGCACGCTCATGAGCCAGGACTCCGCAGCCTTGGCGGCGATGCCCGCGTTCGACGATGTCGTGGAGCGGAAGGAAGCCATACCGCGCGACGAGGGCGCGGACATCGATCTCTACCTGGACATGCCGAAGGACCCCGGCGCGAAGCTGCCGTGCGTGGTGCACATCCATGGCGGCGGCATGGCTTTTACAACGGCGACGCGTCCGGCGGCCGTCCGATGGCGCAAGACCCTCGCGCGACAGGGCATGCTGGTCGTCGGCGTGGAGTTCCGGAACGCCGGCGGCGTGCTGGGCAACCACCCCTTCCCCGGCGGGCTGAACGACTGCGCCCAGGCCGTGCAATGGGTCCATGCCAATCGGGACAGCCTGGGGGTCTCCTCGGTGGTGGTCGCCGGCGAGTCCGGCGGCGGCAATCTCGCGGTCGCGACCGCGGTCAAGGCCAACCTGGACGGGTGGGTCGATGCCATCGACGGCGTCTTTGCGATGGCGCCGATGATCCTCGGGTTCTACACGTCGGTGCCCCCGGAGTTGCTCTCGTGGCGCGAGAACCAGGGCTACCAGGGCACCTACGAGATGATGCGGGCCATGACGAAGGTGTACGACCCGCGGGACGCGCACGAGACCGACCCGACGGCCTGGCCGTTTCACGCCACCGAGAGCGACCTGAAGGGCATGCCCCCGCACATTGTCACGAACTATGAACTCGACCTCATTCGGGACGACGGCGCCGTGTTCGCGCGAAAGCTGCTCGAGGCTGGCGTTCCGGCGGTGTCGCGCACCATCGACGGCGCGGTGCACGTGGCCGAGATCGCGATGCCGGACCTGGTGCCCGACCTGGCGCGGGACACCGTCCAGTCGCTGGTCGGCTTCGCGAACAGTCTGCAATCCTGATCCCGCGACCGAGGGCGACTTCCATGGAACCGATCACGCTCTACGGCGCGCCGTTCTCCCTGTACACGGGCCGCGCGCGCAGCTACCTGATCAAGGCCGGCATCGACTATCGGGAGGAACCCCACGCCTCCCGGCACTTCTACGAGTCCGTCCTGCCGAAGGCCGGCGGTCGCCGCGGGATCCCGACTATCGAGTTTCCGGACGGGACTGTCATTCGCGATGGCGTCGCGATCATCGATCACTTCGAATCGCTCAACGGCGGGGAGTTCTCGCCGTCGACACCGAAGCAGCGAATCGTCAGCCGCCTGCTCGACGCGATCGGAGCGGAGGGCTTGCTGCGCCCCTGCATGCACTACCGGTGGAACTTCGACCAGGACAACGACGAGTTCCTGCGTTTCCACTTCAGCACCATCTTCGCGGAGGGCGACGTGGACCAGGAGGCCCGCGAGCGGATGGCGTTCATCAAGGAGAACGTGAATCCGGCCTGGGGCGTCACGCCGGAAAACCATGAACTGATCGAGCGGCTGCACCTCGGCACGCTGCGGACGCTGAACGCGCACTTCTCTGCATACCCGTACTTCCTCGGCGGCAAGCCCTGCATCGGCGACTTCGGCCTGATGGCCCCGCTGTACGGGCATCTCGGGCGGGACCCGGCGCCGCTGGCCCTGATGCAGATCCACGCCGTGCGGCTGTACCGATGGACGGAACGCATGAACCGCCCGGAGCCCGACGTGGGGGAGTTTGCCAACAAGGACTACGCCTACCTGGGCGACGACGAAGTGCCGGACACGCTCATCGCCGCCCTGAAGCACTTCGCCATCGACTACGTCCCCGAGAGCCGCGCCGCGTGCGACCGGGTCAACCAGTGGCTCGACGAGAACCCGGACACGCCGGCCCTTACCGAGGTGGAGCGGGGGCTGGGCGACTGCGAGTTCGAAGTCGAGGGGCAGCGGATCTCGGCGATGGCGCAGCCGTTTCGGTTCTATGTGCTGAAGCGCGTGCAGGACGAGTACGAGGCGCTGCGCGAGGACGACCAACGGGACGTGGAGACATTGCTCACGGCCTGCGACATGCGCGAAGTGCTCGAGTTCAAGCTCACGCGGGCGATCGGCAGGCGCAACAACCTCGAGGTCTGGCTGTGACGGGACGGCGGCTAGTCAGTGACTGACCGGACGGCCGCTTCGGGCGACCCGACCGCGGGGGATTCGACGCAGGACGCTCGGGAACCGGCCTTAAGCAGCGGCGGCCTGGGTTTCCTCGCCTTCCTGACCCTCCTCAACGTTCTCAACTTCGTCGATCGGCAATTGCTGTCCAGCTTCGCCAACTGGATCGTGCCGGAGCTCGAGCTCACCAACACGGAGTTCGGCCTGCTGACGGGCCTGGTGTTCATCGTGTTCTACACGGTAATGGGTCTCTTCATGGGCACGCTGGTCGACCGGATGAACCGGACCCGGCTGATCGCCGCGGGCGTCGGCCTGTGGAGCGGGCTGACGGCGCTGTCCGGCATGGCCGTGAACTTCGCGACTCTCGCCCTGCCGCGGGCGTTCATCGGGGTCGGCGAGTCGGTGCTCACGCCGGCCGCCATGTCGCTGTTCGGGGACCGCTATCCCTCCAGCCGGCTCGGAGTGGTCACGGGCATCTACGGGTTGGGCGTGCCCATCGGCATTGCATGCAGCCTGTTCATCGTCGCCTACCTCGAGCCGTACCTGGGGTGGCGTGGCTGCTTCTATGCGCTGGGCGCGATTGGCCTCGTGCTTGCGCTCGCGATGCTGTTCCTGAAGGAGACCCCGAGAGTGCAGCGGAGCGGGGAGCCGAGCGCCCCCACGCCGTCGTTCCGGGAGATCATCCGCGGCCTGTTCTCGGCACTGCGCCATGCCCCGGCCCTGACCGTGACGGTGCTCGGCGCCGTGTCGTTCAGCCTGCTGCTCGGTGCATCGGTCTTCGAACAACTCTGGTTCGTCCGGGAGCGCGGCTTCGACCGCACCGACATCGCGGAGATCAGCGCCTGGTTCGCCATCTTCGGCGGCATCCTCGGGACGCTCGCCGGCGGCTACGGCGGCGACGTCTTCATGCGCAAGACCGGTATCGGGCGACCGATGTTCCTGTTCTGGGTGATGCTCGCGCTCGCGCCCTTCAACGTGGCCCTGCGGATCGTGGAGCCGGACTCCCTGCTCTTCTGGCCGGGCGTCTTCTTCATCTACTTTCAGCTCGGCGTGTTCTACGGGCCGACCTTCGCGACCGTGCAGGAGCTGGCGCCCCCGCGCATTCGGGGCACCGTGGTCGCGTTCTGCATCCTGATGATCCAGTTGTTCGGCATCGCCGCCGGCGCCGTGATCGCCGGTTTCGTCATCGAGCTGCTGCAGGACGCCGGCGTGCCAGATCCCTACACGCGCACGTTGCTGGGCTTCACGTTCGTGTCCATGGCGTCGATCCCGTTGTTCTTCTACGGAGGGCGGCGGTTTCGGAGGGACCGGGAAGCGCTCTTCGCGCGGGACCAGGTGGAAGGCGGGGCCTGACGGAGCCGTTCTCGGGTACCTGCGCTACATGGGCCGCGAGCGGGTGGTCTCGTCGCAGCCGTGGGGAACTCAGCATGGGGTTCACGCTGGACGAGAACCAGCCGGTCGGTCTGCTTGAACTCGAGCGTTTCGCAAACCGAAGCGTGATGCGCCATCTACCACAAAGCGCAGACCGGCACCGCGAACATGCGTTCTCCGAAAGGGACCGCCTGATCGTGATCGTAGAGAACAAGGCCCAGGACGAAGCGGTCTGCGCACGCCGCCTCAAGGCGACGCAAGCCCGAGAAGTCCCCGGCCGAGACGGTTGCTGACCCTTTCACCTCGACCCCGACGACCCGACCGTCATCGTCCTCGATGACAAGGTCGACCTCGTGCTGATTCCGTTCCCGGAAGTGCGAGAACGTGTAGCGGTCGTCGGACCAGGAGGCAAGCTTCAGGAGTTCGTCGAACACGAAGGTCTCGAGCAGTGGGACGAAGGCGGTCCGGTCCCGGCGAAGGCGCTCCTGGGAGAGGTTCCGGAGGGAAGCGAGCAGTCCGGAGTCCAGGAAGTGGAGCTTGGGAGCCTTCGCGAGTCGCTTGAGCGCACGCATGTGCCAGGCCGGGAGCGTGTCCACGAGGAACAGACTCTCAAGGATGTCCATGTACCGGCGGGTCGTGACGTGGTTCATGCCGACCGGCGTGCCGAGGCCGGAGTAGTTGACGAGTTGGCCGGAGTGCTCGGCGAGGACGCGCAGCAGCCGCGGCATCATGGCGAGCTGGTCCACGCGGGCGATGTCGCGAACGTCGCGCTGGACGATTGCCTCGACGTAGTCCATGTGCCAGTCGCGTCGGCGGCGCCAGTGGGAACGCGCGACAGCTTCGGGGAATCCCCCCGCGCGGGCCGGCGCCCACAGGGCCGAGCCGACGGAGGG
>VXNE01000677.1 GCA_009840715.1 Gammaproteobacteria bacterium | reverse complement strand
CCCCGGCGCTCCCCGTGGGCGTGCTCTGGGGGGTCACCGGGGAGGTCCTCGCGCCGTAGCGCAGCCGGACGCGCGACGATGGCATCGTCCTGATCTTCGACGAGGTGATCACCGGCTTCCGGCTGGCGCTCGGCGGCGCCCAGGCCTGGTACGACATTACGCCCGACCTCACGACGCTGGCGAAGGCGCTCTCCGCCGGCGACCGGCTCGCCGCGGTCGTCGGCCGCGCGGACATCATGGAAGTCACCGACCCGCGCGCCGGCCCCGACGTGCCGCGGGCGTTCCAGTCCGGCACCGGCAACGACGGCACGTTCGCGGTCGCCGCGGCCCTCGGCGCGATCGGCGAATACCAGCGCCTCGAGCAGTCCGGCGAGTACGAGGCCCTCGCCGGTCGGATCGAGGGGCTCGAGGCCGCTCTGCGGGCCGCTTTCGCGGACCATGGCATCACGGTCCATGTAAACCGAGTCCGCTCGCTGATGCAGTGCTTCGTCACCGCGCCGGGGTCGCCAGGGGAGCGGGACGCCGCGCTCAACCGGGCCCTGCTCTACCCCTTCCATCTGGCGCTGGTGAACGAGGGCGTCTTGCTCGCCCTGCCGGGCTCGGATCACTGCTTCTTCTCGTTCCTGCATGATCAGGCCGCGTGCGACGAGACCGCGGCCGCGGCCAGGACGGTGCTCGGGAAGTACCCGTTCGCCGAGGCGTACCGGGAACGGCTACGCGACAGTATTCCTGCGGAGGTGGATGCATGACGATCTCGATACGCACGGCGGCAGCGGCCGACATCGACCGCTGCGTCGAACTGCTGTTCCTCGCCCGCAACGCGCCGGCGGACGCGGCCGAAGGCGAGCGCGCGGTCTTCGAACGCCTGCTCGACCTCGAGCGGGGACAGGTGTTCGTGGCCGTCGACCGGGATGACGGCGACCGGGTGGTCGGCATGGCCACGGTCAGCTACAACCTCGCCATGCGCTACCGCGGCGAGTACTGCCAGCTCGAGGAACTGTTCGTCGAGCCGGCCGCGCGCGGCCGCAACGCGGGCGGCCTGCTGGTGCCGCACACCATCGCCAACGCCCGCGAACGCGGGTGCGCCGAGTACGGGCTATACATCGATGCCACCGAGCGCACGCGACCGTTCTACGAGCGCTACGGCCTGGCGGTCATCGGCCCCGAGATGCGCATGGGACTCTGATCGCGGCGCAACGGGCGCGCGGAACGACCATGCTAGTCTCCCTTCCGCCTTCGAGCGGGGGAACGCGGTCATAGACACAGCCGAGCGCCTGCAGCGCGTTGAGAGTATCGAGCAGATCCGCCGTCTGAAGGCGCTGTACTGCGACTACTGCGACGAGGGGTACGACGCCGACGGACTATGCAGCCTGTTCACCGAGGACGGTGTCTGGGACGGGGGCAGCCTGGGCCGTTTCGAGGGTCGCGAGCGCCTGCGCAGGTTCTTCGAGAACATGCCGAACGTCCTCTCCTTCGCGATCCACCACGTGACGAACTCGTCCATCGTGCTCGATGACGACGGCCAGGCGGCCGAGGGTCGCTGGTATCTCCTGCAGATGGCGACCACGAAGCGCGAGAACCGCGCCGTCTGGCTGACGGGGCGCTACGTGGACCGGGTCGTGCTGGACGAAGGGTCCTGGAAGTTCCGTCACGTCTCGCTCACCGCGCGCTTCTTCTCGCCCTACGACGAGGGCTGGGCGGAGACCCCTTTCCTGGACGTGACGGCATGAGCGACGACCGCATGGTGGTGAGCGAGATCGGTTTCTTCCCGCCCGACGCGGGAGACATCACGACACATCCGCCCCGCACCTACGACATGCGGGTCCCGGCCACCCTGGTCGAGTACGGGTCGCACGCCGTGGCGACCACGATCCGGGACGCCCGGCGGGAAGACGACACCGGCCTCGAGACCAGCGGCTTCGGGCTGTTCCGGCGTCCTTCCACCGTGACCGACTTCTTCGACCACGACGAAGTCATGCAGGTCTACTACGAAGAGTGCAAGGCGCTCGCCAGGGAACTGACCGGCGCGTCCGCGACCTTCACCTTCGATCACCTCATCCGCGAACCCGGGCGGCAGACCTCCGGCGGCGGCACGGACGGCAAGCCTACCGTCACCGGAGAAGCGCAGGGCGGCGGCTACATCGGGTCCGCCCACATGGACTACACCGACAACTCGACGTGGTCGGACTACCTGGCCCTGCACGGCGAGCGGCCCCCGGAGTCGGCTTCGAGGA
The DNA here is from genome assembly GCA_009840715.1 of Gammaproteobacteria bacterium. Lineage (GTDB taxonomy): Bacteria > Pseudomonadota > Gammaproteobacteria > Pseudomonadales > Azotimanducaceae > VXNE01. The sequence continues at coordinate 449 of VXNE01000677.1, read as the reverse complement.
CGATCTCGCTGAACTTTTGGCGCGGCCTGAGCGCCGTCGTGGACGACTACCCGCTGGCCGTCTGCGACGCCCGTTCCGTCCGGGAGACCGACCTCTTCGAGACGGTCGTCTACGGTTACGGCGCCCCCAACTACAGTTGGCACGACATCGGCATCGATACCTTCAGCGTGAAGTTCTCGCCGCGGCAGCGATGGTTCTACTACCCGCGCATGACGCCCGACGAGGTCCTGGTCCTGAAGGCCTACGACTCGGACGGCGTGATCGGGAACGCCTGCCCGCACAGCGCCTTCGCGAACCCGCTGGCGGATCCCGCCTCGCCCGCCCGGTGCAGCATCGAGCTGCGCGTGCTGTGCTTCGTGACCGACTGACGAAACATGCCGGCTGACGCGGCCGCACCGTCCGGGGGGGGGGGGGGGGGGGGGGGGGGGGGGGGGGGGGGGGGGGGGGGG
>VXNE01000461.1 GCA_009840715.1 Gammaproteobacteria bacterium | reverse complement strand
CCCTGCGGGCGCGGCGGAAGTTGCGCTGCGCGGAATCTTCAGCGCGCATCCTCCTGACCGGATTATGTCACTTTTGGTAACAAAGGGAAGGCGCGCGTTGTAGTCAGGGGACGACAGCTTCTTCGCCCAGATGCTCCACCAACCACGCCCGCAGCGGCACGTCCTCGTCGCTCGGAGAGGTATAGCCGAAGCCCCCGGTCGGGCTCGCGCCGAGCAGTTGCCGGCGGATCGGATCGGCCTCTGCGAGGTAGCGGTCCACGGTCATGTCGTCGCGGGGCCGCAGCCAGCGGTAGCTGTAGCCGAGGAAGATCACCTTGCGGGTCGCGTCGGACCGGTTGCGGCCGGCCGCATGCCAGAGGCGCCGGTCGAAGAACACGGCATCGCCGGCCCGGGCGCACACCGGCGTGGCGTACGGATGCTCTGCGCCGTCCTCCGGGAACTCCAAGGTGTTGCAGAGGTGGCTGCCGGGAACGATGTGGAAGTTGCCGCGGTCGCGCTCCGAGGTGTCCGTCAGGAAGAAGCCGACCTTGAGGGAGACGCGCGGACGGGGGTTGGACTCGAGGTCCAGGTTCAGGCGGCCACTGTCCTGGTGCCAACGGAGCCGCGGTGACTGCGACTCGTGGTCTGGCGGAAGCGGCGGCGTGACGATCAGATGGCTGTGATAGAGCTGGATGTGCCAGCCCAGGATGTCGATCACCCGCGCGATCGTCTTTGGCCACTCGAGCAGCTCGAGGAACGCGTCGTCGTAGCCGATGCAGTCGAGGTGGTTGAGCGGCTGCGCGGGTCCGAGGTTCCGCAGCGGGCGGTACTCGGCTTCAAGACGGTCGACCACGGCCGCGAGCCGAGAAACCAGGGCCGGCGGCAACGCGTCGCGCACGACGAAGCAGCCGCGCTCGTCGAACTCGCGCCGTTCCGCGTCCGTCAGCCGATGGTCCAGGCATGCCGAGTCCATGGGTCCAGTGTACGGCCGTGCTACGCTCGTTTCACCGCCCCGGGAAAGGCATCGCGATGAAGTTCGGGCTCTTCGTCTACTGCACGGTCGGCCGCCGCAGCGAGCTCGAAGCCGGCATGGCGGGACGCAACCCGGTCCTGTATCGGCGCATGATCGACGAACTCGGCGACTACGCCCGCTTCGGCGAGGAACGCGGCTACTTCGGCTTCGGCCATCCCGAACACCACCTGCAGATCGAGGGGTTCGAGGCCTCGAACGACCCGGCATTGATGGCGATGTGGCTCGGCAGGCACACCGAGAAGATGCGCATCGTCACCTGCGGCTTCGTCTCCACGGCGAACAACCCGCTCGCCACCGCCGAGAAGATCGCGACCATGGACCACATGCTCGACGGCCGCTTCGGCGTCGGGCTCGTGCGGGGTTACCAGGCGCGCTGGGTCGAGAACTTCAAGGTGCGGCCGGAACTCAAGGCGGTCGGACCGTGGACGAAGAACACGGCGGACGACGACCTGAACCGGGAGTACTTCACCGAGTTCGTCGAGGTCGTGGTGAAGGCGCTCAAGAACGAGACCTTCTCCCATCGCGGGAAGTTCTGGAACTTCCCGCCCAGGGACTTCGTCAATCCCCATGAGCATCCCGTCTACGTCAACTTCGGGCAGGGAGTGGACGCGGACATGCGGGTGCGCGAGATCGGTATCGCGCCGCGGCCGAAGCAGGACGAGATCCCCCTCTACGGGGGCTTCTCCGCCAGCCTGCGCACCGCCAAGTTCTGGGCTCGATACAAGGGGCGGCCCATCGTCCTTTCCGACAACACCGAGTTCCTGCAACTCCTTTGGCAGGAGTGGCGCAAGGAGGCCGAAGCCCACGGGCACGACGTCCCGCCGGGCCAGGAGGCATGCTGGGGTGGCGTCATGATCTGTGCGGAGACCGACGCGAAGGCCGAGGCGCTGCTCGAGGACATGCGCTGGTTCTGGAACCAGTGGGCGATCCCCTTCGGTCAGGGCATGCCGCAACTCCTCGTCGGCTCACCCGACACGCTGAACCGGCAGATCGAGGCGGTCTCCCGGGCCGTGCCCATCGACGAGGCATTCCTGCTCATCCCGGCGGGCATCCACGCGCCCGCACAGATCCACGAGTCCCTGGACCTGTTCGCCCGGAAGGTGATGCCGAACTGGAGGTGAGGGGCCGCCCGTCCCACGCCCGCAAGCGCAGGACGAGCGACCGAATCGCTACTTCAACTCCGTGATCGCCGCGTTGGTCAGCACCTTGAGTTCCGCGCGTAGCGGCCAGGGCGACCCCATGAGCTGGATCATCGACACGACCACCATCTCCTCCACCGGATCGATCCAGAAGATCGTGCCGGCGGCGCCTCCCCAACTGTATTCGCCCGGGGAACCGATGACGCCGGTCAGCGCCGGGTCGCGGACGAGACCGAAACCGAGCCCGAAGCCACCGCCGCGGTTCAGCAGGTTCACGGCCGGGCGCTCGCCCTCGCCGCCCGCGCTGAGTGAGGCGGGCAGGTGGTCCGTCGCAATGAACTCGACCGTCTTCGGGCTCAGGATGCGCACGCCGTCCAGCACGCCTCCGGCCCGCATCATCTCGGCGAAGCGCACGTAGTCCCGAGCCGTCGAGACGAGGCCGCCGCCGCCCGACTCCACCCGCGTCCCCCCGGTGTAGTCCATGAACTCGGTGTCATCGAACGCCACTAGCTTGTCGTTCTCCCGGTCCCAGCC
>VXNE01000479.1 GCA_009840715.1 Gammaproteobacteria bacterium | reverse complement strand
ACACTTGCCGGCTGGCTGGATCGATGAGCCAACCCAACCGGGCGCCGTTCGCCAGGTACTCGGCCAGTTTGGCCTGCAGCGTGGCGAGACGGTCCGTCGGGGACCGCAGCTCGATGACGAAATCCGGACAGAGCGGCAGGAACCTGGACCGTGCGTCCGCAGGGATGGAGTCGAGGCGGTCATTGCGCAACCACGAGGCATCCGGCGAGCGTATGGCGCCATCGGGAAGGATGTATCCCGCCGAGGAGTCGGCCGTCTGGCCGGTGCCGTCCGCGATCGCCCAGCGTCGGAGTTGGTGGGTGATCTCGGCGTTCTTCTCGGCCGTTTGCCATCCCACTGGGGGCATGATTGAGACTTCTCCTTCAGCGCTGCGTTCAATGCGCAACTCGTCGTTGAGTCGACAGAACTCAAAGAACTGCTCCTCGCTTGGGCATAGGGCTGGCTGGAGGCGGACGAACAGAGAACTCTCCGCGTTGTCCTGCTCCGGGATGCGGTGTCGTGCGGTGGTCACGTTCGGCACCTTCGCGGGGTCGAGTGAGCGGAGCGCATTCTGCCCCGCCTCAACTCCCCCCGGAAGCCCCCTCCCACCGAATCACCCCCGCGTGGTGCAACTTGCCGAGTTCCCCGGCATCGATGCCGAGATCGCTGCCGAGCACCTCCTCGGTGTGCTCCCCCAGCAGCGGCGCGCGCTCGATCGGCACGTCGGATCCTGACAGCCGCGGCCCGAAACCCAGCAGCGGCACCTCGCCGTGCATCGGGTGGTCGATCTGGTGGACGAAACCGCGCTCGACGAGATGGCGGTCGGTGTGGAGCTCGCCGGTGTCGAGGCACGCCGAGCAGGGCACTCCGGCGGGGCCGAGGGTCTCCATCACTTCCCGCTTGGTGAGTTGGCGCGTCCACGACGCGATCTCCTCGTACAGCTCTTCGCCGTGCGCCTGCCGGGTCTGCAGGTCGGTGTAGCGCTCGTCCACCAGGAGGTCTGGACGGCCCATGGCCGCGCAGAGCGTGTCCCAGTGACCGTCGGTGATGGGCATCACGTAGGCGTAGTCGTTGGGCCCGAAGGGTTTGCAGGGGTAAAGGTCCACCGGAGGTAGTCCCCCCGAAGCGCCGGTGCGGTCGCAGGCCTGCGTGCCCCACTTGGAGCCGATCGCGACCCGCGTGCGCATGTAGTAGGTCATCGCCTCCTGCATGGAGATCTCGATCTGCTGACCCTCGCCGGTCCGCAGGCGTTGCACGTACGCCGCGAGGATCGCCATGGCGAGCTGGACGCCCGTGCCGGCGTCACCGGTGGTGGGCCCGGGAATGACCGGCGGTCGGTCGGCTTCCCCGGTCACCGAGAACGCGCCGGCGGCGGCCTGGGCGATCATGTCGTAGCTCTTGAAATCCGAGTACGGGCCCGAGGTTCCGAACCCCTTGAGCCGCGCGTGGATCAGCGCCGGGTGCACCGCCTTCAGGGTCTCGTAGTCGAGGCGCAGGCGCTCGATGACGCCGGGCCCGTAGTTCTCGACGAATACGTCGAAGCCGGGCAGCAGGCGCAGGAAGAGATCTCGCCCCTCGTCGGTGCGCAGGTTGAGGGCCACGCTGCGCTTGTTGGCGTTCCAGTTGCAGAAGTACGCGGAGTACTCCATGTTCTCGCTGCGGCCCACGGCCCGGCCGGGGTCGCCGTGTTCCGGCGCCTCGACCTTCACCACGTCGGCCCCGAGCCATGCGAGCGCCTGCGTGCACGAAGTGCCGGCCTCGTACTGGGTCATGTCGAGGACTCTCATCCCATCCAGAGCGGGCATTGCGGGCCTCCCTTGCGAGCCGCGAGCGTGGGACGGAATGTACTCCGTTGCCGTGGCGGGGGACAGTCCCGGGTCCCCGCTCCCAACGGGACCGTCAGGTCGCGCTACGTCCCGAACTCGTCCAGCCGCTCGGCGAGGCCCGGCTCCCTGCCCGGGCTGTGTTCCCGCTCGAAGCGCAGTCCGTCGTCGAGACCGTGATTCAGCCCCCGGTTCAGCAGCATCTTGTCGGCGCGCAGCGTGAACCAGGAGTTCTCGAGGAACGAGCGCGCCATCTCGCGCGCCGCGTCCATCAGCCTGTCCCGAGGCACGCAGCGGTTGGCGAGCCCGAGCGTCACCGCTTCCTCGCCGCCCACGACGCGGCCACTGAACATCATCTCGCGCGCGTTCAGGAGCCCCACCCGACGCGGCAGCCGCTGGGTCATGCCCCAGGTGGGCGACATGCCCCACTTGCCGTGGGTGTCGGCGAAGCGGGCGTCGTCCGCGGCGACGAGGAGATCGCAGGCGAGGGCGAGTTCGAGGGATCCCGTGTAGCAGTGGCCTTGCACCGCCGCGATGACGGGCTGCGGCAGGCCCTCGATGGCCTCCAGGGTCTCGGCCTGGTAGTACGGGCTCGGCGCCTGCTCGCCGGCGCGGATGGCCTTGAGGTCGTTGCCGGCGGAGAAGGACCTTCCGTTGCCGCAGAGGATCACGCAGCCGACCGAATCCGTCTGGTCGGCGATGGCGTCGATATGGTCGCGCAACTCGACGAAGAGCGCCGGGTTGAGGGCGTTCAGGGATTCCGGGCGGTTCAGGGTGAGGGTGCAGAGGCCGTCATCGTCCTCGCGCAGCACCAGGTGGGCCATGCGTTTCTCCGTTCGTGGGGCATTCGACCGCAGCGTAGGCCATCGCGGGAGCGGGGTCCACGGC
>VXNE01000045.1 GCA_009840715.1 Gammaproteobacteria bacterium | reverse complement strand
TCCCCCTTCACCAAGCTTCGCCTGGCGCAAGACGAGCCCCGCCCCTACGAACTCGTCGCGACCGGAGCACGACGCGTAGGGGCCGGGCTTGTCCCGGCCCGTGCCAGACCTGGCGGAATCTACGCGAGGGCCAGCCGTCGCTGGCGGAATGTGTTGGGACGCACGCGCGATGGACGACGTGTTCCAGGAGACAGAGGCGCCGACGGAGTCCTAAGAGCGGGTCTCAATCCTCCGCCGGCGGGGCCATGAGGGCTTCGGTGATCCTGGCGATCTCCTCGTCATGAACCCCCGGGCGCACTCGAAACACCGATCGCAACCCGGCCGAGACCGCGCGCGCCGGGATGGAGCCGTGATCTTCGTGGTTCATGATCTCCCAATGCACCCGCGCGCTCGGCCAGGCCCGGACGGCCATCTGCTCGGCGACCCAGGCGACTCCGCTGCCGAACCGGCAGAGTCCCATGACCGATCCCTGGTCCACTTCCACGGCCCCGCAGCAGACGAACAGGTCCACTTCCAGGTCCTCGTGTTGCGACGCGTAGGCCGCTTCCCGCTCCTTGATCGAGTCCAATGCCGAACCGAATCCCGGGCTGATGCACACGTAGCGTGAGAACGGCGAGTCCGGATCGTAGAGCGTGCGCAGCACGTAGTGTCCACCGGAGGAATCTCCGATCAGGGTCTGGCGCGCCCCGAGATCGATCGGGTAGTGCGTGGCAAGCCCCGGCAACAGTTCGTCCCGTAGAAACTCGGTGAAGCGCGGCGCTCCACCGGCATGCATGGCGAGCTCGGGCTTGCCCTCCTGCGCCTTCATGCCCTCGAAGATGCCATGCAGGGCCTGTCCAAGAGGGTCGACCATCTCCCAGTCGTCATGGAAGTCGAAGTTCCGGCGCGCATAGAAGCTGGCCATGCCTTCGTCCGCGGGATAGCCGACGCCAACCACGACGCAGGGAGGGATGAAGGCCATGCTGCCGCTCATGCGGCCATGCAGGGTTACTTGCACGAGGTCGAACAGCAGGTTCCCGTCGGGGACGAGGACGACCGGATACTTCTGTCCGGACGTATCGTGTCCCAGGGGAAGAGACACGTCGATCGTATAGCGGCCCAGGCCTTCCGCCTGAACCTCGAACTGATCGTGGTTCTCGGAGTTCGCCGGTGCGGGAGTGAAGTCGATCATCGTTGCAGCGCCCGCACGATCACCCGCGCCGCCGCGCGGGGACGAGTTCCGTGAGGATCCCGCCGGCGCTCTTCGGGTGGAAGAACGCGGCCGTGACGTCGCCTCCTTCCGGGCGCCCGCCCAGGTCGATCTGGCGCATGCCCTGGGCGCGCAGCCGCGCCGCCTCGGCGGCCACGTCGTCGCAGCCGTAGCCCCAGTGATGCAGCCCGGGGCCGAAGCGCTGCAGGTACTTGTATGTGCCTGCCTCCGGCACCACGGGGACGAGCACCTCGATGCGCGTCTCGCCCATGCCGACCCGGAAGAAGTAGTTGTGGGTCCCTTCCGGGGCGAAGTAGGCGCCGTCCGGCAGCGGCGTGCTGCCGTCGAGGGGGAACCCGAGCTTGCCTTCGAGGGTCTCCATGGCCTCGTCGATGCTGTGAGCGACGACGCCGATGTGGTCCAGTCCTGTGATCACGAGCCAGTCCTCCGTTTGCGGAAGCATCGTACTACGCTCCGCGGGAGGCCGCCGGTCACTGGTCGAGGCGTACCTCGTAGCCCGCCTCGCGCAGCGCGCCGACCACCGCTCCGACCTGCTCCTCGCCCCGCATCTGCAGCACCAGTTCGACCAGTGTGGCCCGCACCGTCGAGGCGCCGAAGGCGCGCTGGTGGACGATGTCGACGATGTTGCTGTCGAGGGCGCCCAGGCGCTGGGTCAACTCGCCGAGGGCGCCCGGGAGGTCGGGGATCTCGACGGCGATGCGCACCAGGCGCCTGCTGCGGACCAGGCCGCGCTGCAGCACCGAGGACAGGATCATCATGTCGATGTTGCCGCCGGAGAGCACGAGCACGGTCTTGCCCACGGCGATGGACGAATCCGCGATGACGGCGGCCAGCGCCGCCGCCCCCGCTCCTTCCGTGACCGTCTTCTCGAACTCGAGGAGGACGAAGATCGCCCGCTCGATGTCGCTTTCGGAGACGGCGACCATGCGGTCGACGTTGCGCCGCAGGAGGTCCATCGCCGTCGCCCCGGGACCGTCCACGGCGATCCCCTCCGCGATCGTGCCGGACGGCCCGCGGTTCGGCTCGCGCCCCTCGAACGCATCGACCGCCGCGCGGAAGCGGTCGGCCTGCACGCCGACGAGGGCGATATCGGAACTCCGCGCGCGCACGGCGACGGAGGTGCCCGCCAGCAGTCCGCCGCCACCTACCGGCACGATCACCGTATCGACGTCCGGCGCCTGCTCCAGGATCTCGAGTCCCAGCGTCCCCTGCCCCGCGATGACGGCGTCGTCCTCGAACGGGTGTACGAGGAATAGACCCCGATCCTCCGCGAGCCCCTGCGTGTAGGTCAGCGTCTCGGCGAACCGGTCTCCGTGCAGGAACACCTCGGCGCCGAACACCTTCGTCTGCTCGACCTTCGCGTTCGGCGTATGGCGCGGCATGACGATGGTCACCGGGATGCCGAGGCGCGCGCCGTGGTAGGCCAGGGCCGGGGCGTGGTTGCCGGCGGACATGGCGATGACGCCGCCGCTGCGCGCGGCGTCGT
>VXNE01000234.1 GCA_009840715.1 Gammaproteobacteria bacterium | reverse complement strand
GAAGCAAGCAGATCATCATGATCTCCGACGGCGAGCCGACCGCCCACCTCCTGCCGGACGGGCGTCACCGCTTCGCCTATCCCCCGACGCCGGAGACATTCCGGGCGACCTTCCGGGCGGTCAAGCGGTGCACGCAGAAGGGCATCGCGATCAACACGTTCATGCTCGACGCGAACGACTACCTGAAGGATTTCATGGACCACGTCGCACGCATCAACGGCGGCCGGGTCTTCTACACGACGCCCGAGAAGCTCGGCGAGTACATCCTCGTCGACTATGTCGACCACAAGCGCAAGAAGTTGGGGCGCAGATAGCGTGGCAGGGAGGTTGCGGCCTCACGCGCCGATCGTGGCCCTCGCCCTGACGTTGCCCGCCCTGCACGCACTGGCCCACGGCTCGGTGTCCGCGGAGGGCGACAACGCCGCGCGCACGATCTCCTTCCCCGACACGGCCGCCCACCACACCGTGATCGTGGACCTGCACACCCACAGCGTGTTCTCAGACGGGCACGTCTGGCCCAACGTCCGCGTCGCGGAGGCGCAACGCGACGGCCTCGACGGCATCGCGATCACCGAACACCTGGAGTGGCAGCCCCACCGCGCCCACCTGCCGCACCCCGACCGGAACGCCGCTTTCCGCGAGGCGGCCGCAGCCGCTCTCGGCATCGACCTCCTGGTCATCAACGGCACGGAGATCACGCGCGATCCGCCGGCCGGCCACATGAACGCCATATTCGTCACCGACGCCAACGCGCTCGTAGGCGTGGTCGAGGAGGATGCAGGCCTCGACCCCGGCGCCTACTACGAGGCCGCCGCCACCTGGCCGGCTCGGGAAGCGGTCCTCGCGGCCAACGACCAGGGCGCCTTCGTTTTCTGGAACCACGCCTGGTGGTCCCGGCGCTCGCCCAACGAACCGGTCGTCATGACCGACCTCCATGCCGATCTCGCCTATCTCGGCAAGCTCCACGGCATCGAGATCGCGAACGGCCAGGTCTATAGCGAAGCCGCCCACCGCCTCGCCCTGGCCCAGGACCTGACGATGATCGGGACCTCCGATGTCCACAACCTCATCGACTGGGACTACGAGCCGCACCGCGGCGGTCACCGCCCCGTCACCCTGGTGCTGGCCGAGGAACGCAGCCAGGACGGCGTGAAGGCGGCCCTCTTCGCGGGGCGGACGGTGGTCCTGTTCCGCCACCTGCTGATCGGGCGGGGCCAGCACCTGCAACCCCTGCTCGAGGCCGGCCTGACCCTGGACAAAGCCGCGCGCGACGCCCGGCGCGGTGTCGTTTCGGTCACCTTGCGCAATCACACGAGTTCCCCGTTCCGCCTGCGCAGCGCGCCCGGGGCCGACCAGACGTTCGCCATGCACGCGGACCTGGTGGACATCGCGCCGCATTCGACGGAGCAGCTCCGGGTGACGTCGGACGTGCCGGGACCGACGCTGACGCTGGAGTTCGAGGTGCTGAGCGCCCTGACGGCGCCTGGCACGCATCCGAGGTTGACGTTATCGCACGCGCTACGGCCGGTGGCGTCCGACTGACGCTCGGGTCAGGGCTCGACCAACGCTTCCCTCCACTCCCGGCCCCGCGACCAGCCAAGCGCGATCTCACGGTCGGCCGGCAGCAGTGCCAGCACGGTCCACAGCTGTGACAGGTCGTGCACCCGGATGGGGCCGACCGTCAGTAGCAGATCACCATCGCGCAAACCGGCGCGGTCGACCAGACCGCCCGCGACGATGGCGGTAGCCTCGAGCCCCACGGGCGTCTGCCGAAAGAGCGCGCCGAGGTCCAGACCCCATGCGGTGCCCGGCAGGGTGACCTCCCGCTCCAGGTAGAGCCGGAAGTCCGCGGCGATCTGCCGCCAGTGCGCTTCGAGGATGTCGCGCGGCAGCGCGTCGCCGAAGCCGGCCTGCCGGAGCGTGACGCGGGTCGGCCAACCGGCGGCGTTCGCCGGCTCGATCCGGACCGTGATCTCCGTCTCCGCGCATGGCATGTCGAGCTTGCGACATCGCAGGAGCTTCTGCGGTGCCGACTCGAGCACCTCCGCCGCGCAACCGGGCGCCCCGTCCATGGAGGGAAATCCCGGGATCCGGCACTCCTGCGCGTCCGTGGGGCCGGGAAGCCGGCAACGCCGCCATACCTCCGCGCGCGGGATTTCGAGGTGCGAGACGGATTCGAGACCGTCGTCCATTCGGTCAATAGGACCGCGGCAGTTCGAGTATGTGTTCGGTCACGTAGTTCAGGACCATCTCCTGCGAGATTGGCACGAGCCGCAGGACGCGGGCTTCCCGCCAGTACCGTTCGACGTGGAACTCCCGCGCGTAGCCGAAGCCGCCGTGGGTCTGCATCGCCTGGTCGGCCGCGGAGAACGCCGCGTCCGCGGCGAGCCATTTCGCCATGTTCGCCTCTGCCCCGCACGGCAGCCCCTGGTCGATGAGCCAGGAGGCCTTGCGGATCATCAGTTCGGCCGCGTCGAGCCGCATCTGCGCTTCCCCGAGGGGGAACGCCACTCCCTGGTTCATCCCGATGGGGCGCTTGAACACCACGCGTTCGCGGGCGTAGCCGGTCGCCCTGCGCATGGCCGCGCGGCCGATGCCGAGGGCCTCCGCCGCGACCAGGATGCGCTCGGCGTTCATCCCGTCGAGCAGGTAGCGGAACCCCCTGCCCTCTTCGCCCACCCGGTCCGTGACGTGCACCGGCAGAT
>VXNE01000522.1 GCA_009840715.1 Gammaproteobacteria bacterium | reverse complement strand
CGCTTTACCGAAGCCGGCGTGGAACGCATCATCTTCGGGGTTCCACCCGACGAGCCGGACGCCACCTGTCGACGGATGGACCGGCTCACCGGCTTCCTCTCCGGTTGACGCCAGGCGCGTCCTTAAGGAACCCGCGGATGGAGTTGAAAGCGACCCGCTACCGGGTCGAGGACGGCATCGCCACGATCACGCTCGCGCGGCCGCATCGCATGAACGCCTGGACTGGGCGCATGCACACGGAGTACCGCCACAGCCTCGCCCAGGCCAACGCCGACCCGGGCGTTCGAGCGATCGTGGTGACGGGCGAGGGACGCGGGTTCTGCGTCGGCGCCGATGCCGAGGCGCTCGCCGGGCACGTGGCGCGCGGCGGCTACGACCCGGGCACGGACGACTCCATCGCGCGGCCCGGCTACGGCGTCCGGCCCGAGTTCGACGCGACGTTTGCCTATCACTTCGGGCTCGACAAGCCGGTGATCGCGGCCATCAACGGACCGGCGGCGGGAGTGGGCCTGGTACTCGCGTGTTACGCGGACCTGCGCTTCGCGGCCTCCGGCGTCAACCTGAGCGCGGCGCACGGCAAGTTGAACCTGCCGGCGGAGTACGGACTGTCGTGGCTGCTGCCCCGGCTGATCGGGCTGACCCGAGCGAACGAACTGCTGCTGTCGAGCCGGAAGTTCACGACGGACGAGGCGTTCGAACTCGGCCTCGTCAACACGGTACTGCCGGCCGACGACCTGCTACCGCACACCTACGCGTACGCGGGCAACCTGATCCGTACCGTCTCACCGGAGTCGCTGCGGGCGACCCGCAGGCAGATATACACGGATCTGCACCGGGACGCGGCCGCGGCAGTCGTGGAGTCCGAGCGCCTGGCGGCAGAGATGATGCGGGATGCGGATTTCGCGGAAGGCGTCGCCGCCTTCAGGGGGAAGCGCCCCCCGCAATGGCGGGGCTGATCGCAGACGGCGTCACGGGTCGCCTCTATCCCCGGGTCAGCACCTCCATCAGGTGCCCGTCGATGTCACGCCAGTAGAAGCCGCGGCCGCCGTGGCGGGTGTTGATCTTGCCGTCGTCCCACGAGAACGGCCCCGATCCGTAGACGACCCCGCCTTCCTCGATGCGCGCGAAGATCTCGTCGAACTCCTCGTCGCTGACCTTGAACGCGTAGTGGTGGCTCCGAAAGTCCTTGGTGTTGTCGAAGTCCATGGTCAGCGCGTCGTTCACCTGCACTGGCGCGAAGTGCCCCATGGGTCGCCCGTACGCGAGTCCCATGATGTGGGCGAAGAAGCGGGCCGAGGCCTCCTTGTCGTTGGCCGGCACGATGGTGTGGTTGAGTTCCATGGCGGGTTGGCTCCCCCGGACGGTATGCCCTGACGTTAACGCACGCGGTGCAACGGCGCCAGCGCCCGACAGGGGCCCCGCCCGGCCAACCTCCGGCATCCGGGGTTGCGCTCGGGTAATCTCCGGCTACATGGCGAGGTGCACGCGAGCCGGGACATGAGAATCAGCGCGATCGTCTTCGGGACCTGGTTCGCCTGCGCGACGGCTGCAGCGGAGCTTCCGCCGTCTCCCCCGGAGGCCGAAGGGCTGTCGCCGGAGCGACTCTCGCGCGTCGACGCTGTTGCCCGGCGTTACATCGAATCCGGTGCCTTTCCAGGTGCAATCGTCGCCGTCGCCAGGAACGGCAAGGTCGTGCACCTTTCCGCGCTCGGTCGTCGCGGCACGGAAGACGAACGGCCCCTGCCGCTGGATGCCCTGTTCCGCATGTACTCGTCGACCAAGATGGTCACCGCCGTCGCCGTCATGCAACAGTACGAGCAGGGCAGGTTCCAGTGGTCCGATCCGGTCGCGAACGTCCTGCCGGAACTCGCGTCGCTCGATGTCCTGGGGCGGGACGGCAAGAGGGAGCCTGCCCGGACGCCGATCACGATGCGCCAGTTGCTCACGCATACGTCGGGCCTGTCCTACGGGATCGACGCGAACGACCCGGTGGATCGCGCGTACCTGGAAGCCGAACTGTGGGTGTCGGAGGATCTCGACACCCTCGCGGCGAAGGTCGGGCGACTGCCGCTCCGGTCCCAGCCAGGCACCGAATGGCGCTATTCGGTCGGCATGGACCTCGCGGGCCTGGTCGTACAGCGCCTGGCCGGGCAGCGCTTCGACCGCTATCTCGAGGAGCACCTGTTCGAGCCGCTCGACATGCGCGACACGGGCTTCGTGGTCCCCGACGAAAAGCGCGACCGCTTCCTTCCGAACCACCTGCTCGGGGAGGGGGAGGTAGCCACGCGCGCGTTCGACCCCACGCGCGGGGCGGTCGAGTTTCCCGGCGGTCTCTTCGCCTACGGGTGCGGGTCGGGGTGTGACTACCGCAACGTGACGCTCCACTCCGGCGGTGCGGGGCTGGTCTCCACCACGAGGGACTTCCTGCGATTCGGCGAGATGCTGCGCAACGGCGGTGCGCTCGGGGACGTGCGGATCCTGAGCCCCTCCACCGTCGACTTCATGGCCTCGGCGCACGTGCCGCCCGGGATCATGTCGGCCGGGGGCGCGCTCGCCGGTCAGAGTCGCGGCCTCGGTGTCGGCGTACTCACGGACCCCGTCGCGAGGGGCGTCAGCGGTTACGGGGGAGAGTTGTTCCACCACGGCGCCGCGGGCCCCGTGTTGTGGGTGGACCCGGTGGGGGGCATCGTGGGGGTCGGGCTGCT
>VXNE01000498.1 GCA_009840715.1 Gammaproteobacteria bacterium | reverse complement strand
GGGGGGCGCGCCGGCCCGCCCCCGGGGGGCCGACGTTGCGGGCCAGAACGGGGCGGGACACCGCCGCGGGGGCGGCGCCGCCCACGACCGCGGGCGCGCCGGTCACCGGCTACGGCTTCCAGTGGAGGTACTCGGGCGACCCGGACTGGAACGACGTGGCCCGCTCGCCGTCGCAGACCAGTTACTCGCTCACCGCGGCGGACGGCTCGAAGGCCGTCGAGGCGCGGGTGCGGGCCGCGAACCGGGCCGGGAACTCGGCGTGGTCGAGCACGGCGACGCTCGCCGCGGCGTCGCTGCGCAGGTTCACCGGCGCCCGCCACAGCGCCTCGGACTTCGCCATTGCCATTGACGGGCGCGCCACACCGTACGGCATCTGGTCCGACGGCACGACAGCCTGGGTCAGCGACAGCCAGAACGACCGCCTGTGGGCCAACACCCTGGCGACCGGCGCCCGCGACACCAACAAGGAGATCGGCCTCCCCCCCATCGACGGCTACCACGTCTCCAACACAGGCATCTGGTCCGACGGGACCACCATCTGGGTCGCCGACAATAGGGTCGACCGGGTGCGCGCCTACACGCTCGCGACCGGCGCCCGCGACACGACCAAAGAGTTCAGCATCGCCGTCAGCGGAGGCATCCGGCCGAGCGCGCTGTGGTCTGACGGCACGACCCTCTGGGTCACCGACGGCAGCGCCAACGCGACCGCCGCGCGCGCGTTCACGCTCGCCACCGGCGCCCGCGACTCCAGCAAGGACCTGACGCAGCCGACAGGGCCGTCAGGGTCGTGCGCCGGGATATGGTCCGACGGCAGCACCTACTGGGCCACGCTCACAGGCGGCGACAGCGAGGGCGTCTACGCGTTCTCGATGAGCACCGGCGCTCGCGACTCGTCCCAGGACATCGACCTCGGCGCTGGCAACACCACCCCGCGCGGCATCTGGTCCGACGGCGAGACCATGTGGGTCGTCGACAGCAACAAGACCGTCTACGCGTACCGATGACCAAGCCGGGGCAGATCAAGGGCGGGCGCCGGACCGACAAATACATCGCCGACGCGCTGAAACGCGCCCGCTCCGGCGCCCGCAGCGTCGCCGTCGGGTTCTTCGAGACCGCCCGCTACCCCGACGGCACCAAAGCCGCGTTCGTCGCCGCGGTCAACGAGTTCGGCACCAACGACGGGCGCATCCCCGAGCGCCCGTTCCTACGCCAATCAATCGAGGAGGCCAAGGACGAGCTAGCGCCGCTCGTCGAGCAGCTCACCGACCCCGAGACGCTGCGCATAGACGACCGCCTCCCCGACGCCGTGGGCACCGCCATGACCAACATCATCCAGCGGCGCATCACCGCGCTCACCGACCCGCCCAACGCTCCCGCCACCGTCGCCCGCAAGGGCAGCAGCAACCCGCTCATCGACACCGGGTTCCTGCGCCGCAGCGTCACCCACCGCGTCGGCAAGCCCAAGCAGGGCGGATAGTGGCCACCACCGTCGGCACGTCGCCCGTCGACCCGGACGATCCCGCCGGGCCGCACGACCTGGATGGAACCCTCCCGACCGGCGCCGAGGCGCTGCGCCAGCGCGTCGAGCAGCGGCTCCGGTTCCCGCTCGGGTCGTGGCCGCTCAACGACGCGCTCGGCACGCCTAGCGTGCTCGGCCACGACGCCACCCCCGCGCTGGCGGAGCGGGTCATCATCGACGCGATCCTCGACGAGGGTGGCGCCGAGGTCCCCGAGGTCGAGGGCGCCGAGTTCGTGATCGACCCGGGCACGCGGGCGCTGCGCTGGTCCGCCGACGTGAAGACCGTCTACGGCGACTTGGCGCTGAGCGGTCTGCGGCTACTGTGAGCGGCGTGCAGGAGTCGAACCCGCTCTCCCCGCCGGCTGCGGGGCGGCCGGACCCCCGGCCCGACGCCGCGACGTGATCTTAGCCTACTTCGGCACCCTGCCGAAGCCCGTGCTGACGATGGTCCGATGGTGGGCGCAGGACGTGGGCGTCGACCGGGTGCAGGGGCTGTGCTCCGGGTCGCTCCGGCAGGAGCAGGCGATCCGCGTGGCGCGGCCCGGCGCGTCGATACGCGCCAACGACGTGACCATGCTGTCCGTCGCCCTAGGGCGGTTCGCGCGCGGCGACGACCACGCCGGGATCACGTTCAAGCGCGACTTGGCGCCCCTCAACGACGCCAAGTCGCGGATGCTCGCAGCGGCGTGCGTCCACAAGTCGCTCAAGGGACGGCGGCTGCGCCTGCCGCTGACCGGGGCGCAGATCGAGTCGATCCTGAGCACAGTCGAGGACAGCTACGCGGAGCACCGCGCCGCCGCCGACGGGGTGCGCCTGGACGGGTTCGACGAATGCGACTTCCGCGACCTGCTCAACCGGCCCGGCGCGGTCGTGGGGTTCCCCCCCACGTTCGTGGGGCAGTACGAGAAGGACGCGCGGCGCGTCGCGGACCGCTGCGACTGGGGGCCGCCCAACTACAAGACTTGGGACCCGGACCAGTTCCCCGACGTGTGCAGGCAGGTGCATGAGAGGGGCGAGCCGTGGCTGCTGGGCGCGGAGCGGCTCTACGACGGGCTCCCGCTTCTGAGCATCCACGCGAACCCCCCGAACCGGACCGTCTACGTCTACGGGCACCCGGACACGCGGCTCATCAACACCGACACGACGCCGCGCCTACGGTGGTTCCCCCGCACAATCGACCCGGCGCGCAG
>VXNE01000162.1 GCA_009840715.1 Gammaproteobacteria bacterium | reverse complement strand
GGCGGCCCGCAGCGTGTGCCGCTCCAGCCGGGCGCAGGCTAGGTCGATCACCTTGTCGTTGACGTTCTGGCGGAGGAAGAACGACTCCAAGTCCTCGCTGAAACGATCGAGCAGGTCGGAGGCCTCCTCGTCGTCGCGGGCCCCTTCCCGCTGGCGGCGGCCCACCGCCGACCACAACTCGGCCTGCGAGAGCGAAAGCACCGCGAACTGGTTGGCGTCGTCGCTGTCGGCAAGCTCCAGCATACGCTCGGTGCCCGGTTCGGCGACGTAGAGTTTGACCAGCGCGCTCGTGTCCAAGTAGTAGAGCGCCACCGCCTACCGTCTTTCGTCGAGCACCGTCTTAGACAGCGGCTCCCCGCGGATAGGGACGGGGCGGAAGCGCGGGCCGACGGAGTCGTCCTCTCCCAGCAGGCCGATGACCTCGGGATGGGCCCGGTTCACGCGGATCGCGGTGACGGGGAAGGCGGGGTTTTTCGGGTTGGGCACCTTGTTGGTCAGGATCACCCCGTCCTCGATGGCGCTCCGGACGGCGCGGTCGCGCAGCGCGCGCGACTCCGCCCAGTCGGGGCACTCCGCCGGCAGGAAGAGGTCGCGAAACCACTTGAGGGCGACGAAGTCGAAGCCGGGCCGGCGCTCGGCGATTTCCAGGGACTCCAGAAGGTCTCGCCGCAGGTCTTCGGGGTCGAGCGGCGGATCGGCGCTTTCCACCCCTGGCGCATCGTAGTCGCGCGACCACGAGCCGGAGCGGGCGGGGACCGCGAAGCGGATTCTGATCTCGCCGTCCCTGGCCGGCTGCCAGCTCTCGATGGCAGCGTCGCCGCGTTTCCGACGGTTGTCCTGCCAGATTTCCACCTCGATATTGATGCCCCTGGCCTGCGGAAAGGCGTCGGTAATGGGACCCAACAGAGACTGCTCAAGGTCGATCTGGGCGTCACGTAATTCAGACACTGCACCACTCCCATCTACGATATTGAGACCATTTTACGGCCTGGGCGAGGGATTTGCGATACCGGATCGCGTCAATGCCGCGGGAGCACCGTTACGGCAATCACCCCGCCGCCGGGCGGTGTTCGGTTCCGGCGCCGCGGGTGATGGCGAGCGCGTTGGTCGGCTCGGGCACTCGGGCGGTGTGCCAAACACCCCGAGGGACGATGCAAGCATGCCCCGACGGCAGCGGGACGACCCGCTCGCCGCCGCCCTCTTCCAAAACAAGGTCGACGCGGCCCCAGAGGACGAAGACGATCTCGTCGCCAGCGGGGTGACGCTCCCAGTTCGGCCAGTCTTCCTCCCAGTGGAAGGCGGTGACGAGGCGGCCTTGTTGGAGGTCGGCGCGGCCGCCGATCTCCTCCCAGAAGCGGTCGTCGACGGCGACTTCCGACGCGCCCGGGCCGTCCTCGAGGTGGACGAAGGTCTTGAACAGGGTGAATGCGCCGTCCGGCATGGTGCTCCTCCTCGTCCGCGGGAAGCGGCGGCGCCATTGTACGGGAGGCCAACGGCGCGGATCTCAGAAGACGCGCGTAGCGTTATTGAACGCGGTTTGGGATTCGCCTAGACTGTGGCCGCACGGACCTTGATCGAGGGGAGGGAGCTATGGTCGTAACAGGGCTGACGCGGGTGGCGGCCGTCTTCATGATGCTCGTGGCGTTAGCGGTGGCGGGGCACTTCGTCGCCACGCCCATATATGACCCCGACGTCGAAGACACCGCGCGCACGATCTGGGACCTCCTCAACTACTGCATGATCGCTGCCTGCGCGTTCTCCGTGATCGCAGGGTTCGCGCGGCTCCGCCTCATGCACACCCGGACGGACGTCAAGGAGTTCATCGCGGGAAACGTCACCTTCTACGCGTCCGCGGGGCTGCTGCTCCTTCTGCTTTGGAATTGGGTAAGCCTGAACTGGGGCAATGGCGGGGACGGACAGATGTGGGTGGTCATCGACGTTGGACTGCCTCTCGTGCTGGGGTCGACCGCCGTCTACATGTTTAGGGAAGCCTAGAAGGCCACCGCCGGGCCACGGCTGCCGTTCCGGCGCAAATAGGGCTCCTCCGCCTTCAGGGCGGGGGCGGAATATGGGTACAGGGAAGACCGTCTATCTGGCCAACCCCTACGGTTTCTCGGCCCAGCAGCGGGAGACCTTACTGCCCCCGCTGACGGCGGCGCTGGAGGCGCTGGGCCTCGAGGTCTGGGAGCCGTTCTCCCGGAACAACGCCCCGGAGAGCCTGTCGGAGCCGGGGTGGGCCTACCGCGTCGGCCAGGGCGACTTCCGCGACGTGGTCGAGGCCGACGCCATCTTCGCGGTGGTCAACGGTGTGCCGCCCGACGAGGGGGTGATGGTCGAGCTCGGTATGGCGATCGCGCAAGGCAAGCCGACCTTCCTCTTCCGGGACGACTTCCGCCGTGCCACCGACAGCGAGGAGTACCCGCTCAACCTGATGCTGTTCACCGGCCTGCCCGAAGAAGGCTGGCAGGATTTCTACTACACCCGCATCGAAGAGATCGCGGCGCCCCAAAAGGCGTTGGCGCGATGGGCGCAAACATAGGAGGAGATACGGCTTGAACACGCTCACACGAGTCCTTTCGCATCACCGGCTCCCCGCCATTCTGGCGGCCACGGGGGTGGCGACCATCATCCTCTTCCTAGCTCGCCCGTCGGTGGCACACGCGACGGGCGTTGGAGAAGAGACGGCGTTCGTCTTTAACACCTTCTCGTTCCT